>NZ_JBHUMY010000017.1:0-1306 GCF_042685365.1 Paenibacillus thailandensis
CAATACGACGTACATGATGGCCTTTTTCTTCATTCTCTCAGCTCTCCCGTTATATTCTCTCTTTACCGCTTATAAACTTACGGATTGGGCCGGGGCCGAAGCGGCTACCGGCTCCTCTTCCCCGCTGCGGGACATGTTGCGCTCCGCTCTCCTCTCTTTAAGCACAAGCAGGTAGACGACCGCCAACATCCCGGCTAACAGCAGTATCGCCTCTCCGAACTCCGGTATGAAATATTTCAGCGATCCTCCCCGGAATGCCAAACCCCTTATAAACTCGAGCTGCCAAAATAAAGGCAGCAGCTTGCTGAAAAATTGCAGCGGCTCCGGCAGCATCAAAACCGGAAAATTCGCCCCGCTCAACAAAAAGGACGGCAATATAATGATAATGCTGCGTTTGCCGGCCTTGGCGGGATTAGCGGCGGTCCAGCCGATAATCATGGCAAAAAAGCTGAGCAGCAGCGTGTAAATGAAGAACGGAATGAACATTTCAAACGCGTTTGCTTCAAAACGCATCCCGCCGACCTGTTTTAAAATGCCAAAGCTCAAAATAAAAGAAACGCAGCCTACGAGCGAATACGGAACGATACGCAGCACCAGCTGCAGCGGGTTGGCCAGCGCCTCTCCCAGCTGCCCGGCCTCGCGCAGCCGGGGCACGATCGTCAGCGATGCGCTTCCCAGAAGAGAAATCATGGCCGTGTTCACAAAGCCGACCACGGACGTCGTCATCGTGCTGTTCGTCGGATTGTAAAGCGTTCGCTGCTGCAGATTCAAGCTGGTCATCATGCCCGCGACCGCGCTGTCCGAAAGCCCCATCGCCTTCAAGGTGCCGGAATAGACCGCGGCGTTTTCCGTTGTGATGACTTCGCTCACGCCGCTTCGAATGGAACCTACCGCACCGGTCACGATGTTATCGACATAAAACCCGATGTTCGTCTGCGCGCCCTTCAGCCGGTTCTGCTCCAGTCCGGCCGGCAGGTACAGAACCGCGACGTATCGTTCGTTATAAAGCAGCATATTGGGGTCAATATCATTGTCGAACACGCCTTCGACGGAAATGTACTGGGAAGCGTCGAGCTTGCCCACCAGCTCGCGGCTGTACTTGCTGTGGTCCAGATCGACGACGGCCAGCGGCGCTTCGTTAATCTGGTTATTTTTGAAGACGTACCCGAATACCGTTGCCATCAGAATAGGCACAACGATAAAGACAATGACGGACTTGCCGCTTATGAGCAGCTTCCATTCCTCGATAAAAGCCTTCATCACGCTTTAACCTCTACCGTCATTCCCGGCAGCAGCTCCGGCGTGC
>NZ_JBHUMY010000018.1:0-61825 GCF_042685365.1 Paenibacillus thailandensis
CCGCCGCTGCGCGGGCAAAGCGAAGGCGGGACCGCGCCGGAACCGGGGCCGCTATCGTTCCGGCTGCCGGCCGGCGCGGAAGGGATGGGCGTCCTTCGGCGCGGACGCTTTACCTTGTCCATACCGGAGCGCAAAATGTGGAAAGACGGCCGGGAAATCGTCTTGACGCCCACGGAATGGACGCTTGTCCGCCTGCTCATGGAAAGGGAAGGATACAGCGTCAGCCGGGACGACATTTTAAGCGAAGTATGGGGGCGGTTTTATGTCGGCGATTTGAAGGTCGTTGACGTCAACATCCGGCGAATCCGGCAGAAGCTGGAGGACGATCCTTCCAATCCCCAAATCATCGAAACGGTATGGGGCTTCGGCTACCGGTGGAAGCGGAGCGTGCCATGAGAACGTTTGGCCTTAACAGCATCAAAACGAGAATGGTTTGGAGCTATCTGCTGCTGATCGTTCTTGTCGTTTGCGCGCTGGGCATTTTGTTCGGCATCTTGATCTGGAATTATTATTACGGCAGCGCGCAAAGCTCGGTGAAGCAGCGGGCGCTTACCGCCCTCGACATTCACGAACGGTCGCTTGCGTCGCTGACGCCGCAGGACCAGGGGCAATATATGCTCCAATACATGATCGACGGCGGCACGCGGCTGCAGCTGCTCGATACGGAGGGCAACGTCCGGATCGATTCCGACGGTTTCGCGGACGAGCTTCATTACGCCACGCCCGATGTCAAAACGGCGATCAATGGCGGCACGGGCAGCTGGATCGGCGTGGACCCTTATTACGGCGAGCGGATCGTTTCGGTTACGGTGCCGGTCTGGAACGGCATTCGCATCGTCTCGCTGCTGCGGTATTCCGCCGGTTTAAGCCAGGTGGACGATATGGTCATGCAGCTCATCCGGATGACCTGTATCGTCGGGCTTGCGGTCGTGCTGTTGTTTCTCGGCCTTAGCCTCTTAATGGCGCAACGGATCGTCAAGCCGATTCAGGAGCTGACGCGGGCGGCGCGCCGCATGGCCGACGGCGACTGGACGCGCCGGGCTCAGAAGCGCGGCCGCGACGAGATCGGCCAGCTCGCCGAAACGTTCAACACGATGGCGAACGAGCTCGAGCAGCGGGAGAAAATGAAGGACGATTTTATTTCGTCGATTTCGCATGAGCTGAGGACGCCTCTCACTTCGATTAAAGGCTGGAGCGAAACGTTGAAGGAAGGCGAGCCGGGCGATATCGAGGAGCTGAAGCTCGGGCTGTCGATCATAAGCCGGGAGACGGAACGGCTGTCGGGGCTCGTGGAAGATCTGCTTGATTTCTCCAAGCTGTCGGCCCGCAGCATGGAGCTCCACACCGAGACGCTGGATCTGAACAGCCCCGTCCGCGAAACGGTCCGCCAGCTTGCGGTTCGAGAGCAGCAGGCGGGAGTGCGGCTCGTCGCATCGCTCGGCAAAAGCCCGATCATCGTCTGCGCGGATGCCAACCGCATCAAGCAGGTCGTCATCAATCTGATCGATAACGCCTTCAAATATACGCCAAGCGGCGGCTCGATCCGCATTTCGACCGCGGTGGCGGAGCAGACCGCCGTTCTGACCGTGGCGGATACGGGGAGCGGCATCGCTCAAGAAGACTTGCCGCATGTAACGGAGAAGTTCTATAAAGCGAGCAAAGGACACGGAGGCAGCGGCCTCGGCCTCGCGATCTGCAAGGAAATCATTGAGCTGCACGGCGGCTCGCTGTCGATCGACAGCGAGCTGGGGGCAGGAACGATCGTTGCCGTCAAGCTCCCTCTGTTGGCGGAATAGCAGCGAAACCTTCCCGGCAACCGTAAGCGAAGGGGCTTGAATTCGAACGTCGTTCCGGGACAAGCCCCTTGCGCGCTTACGGCGTTACTCTTTATAAAACAATGTTTTCCGGTTCAGCGCCACAAGAATCAGCGCAACGATAATGCCGGCCAGCAGCATGACGGACAGCCAATTGTCCGTAAGCCATCGAATCCATGTCGGCACCTTTATTCACTCCTTTGCATTTTGTGTTCGGCTTTGTCAGAGCATCCTGCTATGTAGCATGCCCAGCTTGCGGGAATACTTGACACCCTCGGGAGCGGGTGCTATTATTTTTGTAATTAAACAAAGTAAACAGGTAGGAATTATAAAGTATATCAAAAGCGGCAATCGGCAAAATCAAGAATTCATCATAGAACCTTTAAACGGCATGATAACGATAGGGAGGTACGGCCATGGAGAAACAGTTGATAATAAGGCATGCGGAGCTGGAGCTGACGGCTACGCTTCATTATCCGGCGGACGGCGCAAGGAAGGACAAACAGGCGAAGAAGCAGGCGATCGTCATTTGCCACGGTTTCGTCGGCAACCGGATCGGCGTGGACCGGCTGTTCGTCAAGACGGCACGGGCGCTTGCCGAGCAAGGCTCCTATGTGCTGCGATTCGACTACGGAGGCTGCGGGGAAAGCAACGGCGATTACGGCTCGCTTGGCTTCGACAGCATGATCGATCAGACACGCACGGCGATCGATTATATCGCGGATATGGACGACGTGGACCCGCGCCGCATCGTCCTGCTCGGCCACAGTCTAGGCGGCGCGGTCGCCATCGCCGCATCCGTCCGGGACAAGCGGGTAAAGCGGCTTGTGTTATGGTCGCCGGTCGGCTATCCGTTCAACGACATCGTCCGCATCGTAGGCCGCAGCGGATACGACGAAGCGGTCAACACCGGCAGAACCGATTATGCCGGATATACGCTGACGCCCGTCTTTTTCGATTCGCTGATGCAGCATCAGCCGTTTCAATCGGCGCCGCGTTTCGGCGGGGATGTGCTGCTCGTGCACGGAACGAGCGACGAGCTTATCCCGGCCGATTACAGCTTCCTGTACCAGAAAGTGTTCTGGACGCGCAGCGAAGGGTTGTGCGATAAAGAGATTATTTTTCAAGCTAACCACACGTATTCTACCCGCCAGCATCAGCAGGAGGCGATCCGCGTAACGTCCGATTGGCTGACCGGGCTGGAGCGGAAGCAGGAGGAATGGCAGCACTGGAGCATATAGGCCGAGAGGGGACGCGAGGGGATAGAGGTAAGGACATCTCCCTGTCCGCAGCTCCCCATGAGGTGCAAAAGTGCACCCCATGCGCGCGGGAATGGCGCCGAAGCGCATCACGAGGTGCAAAAGTGCACCCCATGCGCGCGGGAGCGGCGCCGAAGCGCCGCGTGAGGTGCAAAAATGCACCCCATGCGCGCGGGAACGGCGCCGAAGCGCCGCGTGAGGTGCAAAAGCGCACCCCATGTGCGCCGGAACGGCGCCGAAGCGCCGCGTGAGGTGCAAAAGCGCACCCCATGTGCGCCGGAACAGCGCCGAAGCGCCCCATAAGGTGCAAGAATGCACCGTATGCCCGCCGGAACGGCGCCGAAGCGCCGCACGAGGTGCGAAAGTGCACCCCTTGCGCGCGGGAGGCGCCGCCGTCAGCCTCTCGTAATCCGTTTATATCTGCCGTTGTAGATCACCTTGACCTTCACATCCAATTGCTCGATCGATCGTTCGTCGATAGGGAGAACTTTGCCGTTACGGGTCAGCCGCTTCCAGGCGGCAGGGTTCGTGCGGTAAAGCCGCTCCTCCAGCCGGTATACGTCAATGCGCTGCTTCAACGCGTCCCTATAGGTCGACATAATGTATCCTTTCACTTTTTCCTCCGCCAGCTTGGCCGTCGCTTCGTATTCCATCGGACTCAAATATTCGAACATCGCGCCGGTATAATCAGCTTTAATCCGATAACGAACCTCGTCTCCCCGGACGACCGGCGTAATTTTGATTTTCGGCCACCCGATGCTGATCGTGGCGGCAATCTCTCCGTCTTTGTCCAGCAGCAGCGGGACCCGCCGTGTACGGCGCTGCATCAGGGTAAAGCCAAAAAGCCTGCTTCGGGGCATATAGCCGTAAGCTCCCTCTTTCCGTTTGTAAAAAGCGCCCTCAATATAATATAAATCGTGGGGCTTGTTATTTCGGGTCCAAAATTCGTCGTTAAAGGCAATGCTGGGCAAATAGGCGGCGGCCGCTTGCTCGTATTGATTCGAGATTAACGCCATGGATTGAATGGGCGGGAATAGAGACTCTTCGTGATAGCTGGGCACCGGATTATGCAATATCGAGTCCAGCGGCGACAAGTTGAAAAGCGAGGATAACGTAAACAGCTTGTCGATCGGCGTTCTTGTTGCATAAATCCATGCCGTATACCGCGATTCGGGAAAACGGACAAACATGTCGATGACTTCGGTCAATACGGCATTGTCCAGGACCGATTCGCTTAATACGATCGCCGTCACATGTCCCCAAGCGAATTCCATTTGGGAAGCGCGGAACAGGTCGTTAATGGCCTGATGCAGCGTTTTCCCTTGGCCGTGTCCGACCCAGACGCCCGGTTCTTCGTTCGCCTGGCCGGATGCGTCCGTTTTGGCTACGCTGGCGAAATCAAGCGATTGAATATAGATGTGGTACAGTCCGTCCTTGTAATCCAAGCCGATCGCTTTGGCGTAGTTCACGCTTTGAATTTCGTTGGCGCTCCAGCAGCCGCCAAGCGTGAGGCACAGCGAGGCGCATAGGGCGGACAAGAGCAGTCTGCGCCTCATGTGTTTTGTCCCTCCCGCTTCGGATGCCGCGTTCCGAGAATGGTCGGCCGCTTGCCGTTCATGCCTCGGGGCAGCTTGAACAGCGCGGCGAGCGCCTGACGAAAATTAAGCGGGCTGACCGGCGCCAGATAAGGCACCCCGAACGACTCCAGCCCGGTTAAATAAACGACGAACAGGATGAGCGACAAAATAAAGCCGTATATGCCCATTGTCGCGCTGAAAATAAACGAAACGAAACGAATCAATATGATGGAGCTCGTCATCACCTGATTGACGACGGTCGCCCCCGCGACAATCGTAAGAGCCGCAACAACGATCATAAGCGGCGATACGATCCCGGCGCGAATGGCGGATTCGCCGATAATCAGGCCGCCGACGACGGTTAAGGTTTGGCCGATGGCGCTTGGCAGCCGGACGCCGGCTTCCCGGAACAGCTCCATCAAGCTCATGATCAGAAACATCTCGACCGCCGATTCCATCGGAAGTCCGGCGCGACCGACCGAAATGGTCGCGACGAGCGGATAGGGGAGCTGATCCATATGGAAGGACGTAAGAGCAAGATAAAAGCCGGGCAAGAAGATGCTGATCGCCAAGCCGAATAGCCGCAGTATACGGCCGACGTTGACGGCGAGATACGGAAAATTGGCGTCCTCGGGCGATTTGAGCAGCAGAAACAAGTTGACGGGACCGATAATGACGCTTGGATTGCCGTCCACAATAATGACGAACCGGCCTCTGAGCAGACATTCCGCCGCGAAATCCGGTCTCCCGGTGTAATGGGTAATCGGGAACAGGGTAAAATGCGATGGCGTAATCAGCTCTTCCAGCTGGTTGGCCGTCGTAATGCGCTCCGTTTTTAAAGTTTGAAGCTTATCCCTGACCAGATCAATCGTATCCGGATTCGCAATATCCTGCATATAAAGCAGCGCCACCTTGGTGGAAGATCGCGTGCCTATCACTTCGAATTCGCAGGCCAGGTCGGCCGTCCGGATACGGGAGCGGATCAGCGCGATGTTGGTGGCCAGCGGTTCGATGAAGCCGTCCCTTGCGCCCCGGATCGATACTTCCGTCGTCGATTCCTCCGGGCTGCGCGTCGGCAGTTTGGCAATGTCGATGCTCCACAGCTTTTTGAGCTTGGGGACGCAGAACAGCAGATGGCCCTCGAACAGCCGGAGCGAAATAAGGTCGGCGCCAAAGTCCGAGTCGCTCAAATCCATGTACGACCAGAGCAGCGTGGATTCCTTTTCGATCGCTTCCTTGTTTAAATATTGCGTAACGTCATGAATTCTCCGCAGTTCCGGCAAGATGACATCGTTGATCATCTTCGTCTCGCACATCCCGCTGCAATACGCAATGACGGCCTGGGTCGGCGGGTTGCCAAACAGATGGCTGTCAACGATGACGTCCTCGCAATGTCGGAAGTACATTCGGAGCGAATGAAAGCTGGGGACGAAAGGCTTGTCCGCTTCCTCCCGGTCCCCGCTACGTTGTTGTTCCTTGGCCTCCTTGTCTTCCGGCGTTTGTTTGTCCGCTGCGGGCGTTTCCTCCGCTTTGCTTCGCGCTTGCTCCCGGCTTGTTCCCTCCTGCGGGATTGCCTTGCTTGCTTGCGGCGTTATCTCCTCCGCCGTCGCCGTCTGCCGGGCGGGCGGCGCCGCCTCCCGGTCCGGACTCGCCGCCGCTTGAATCGGTTCGGGCTGGCGTATGTCCCGCCGGTTCCGCCGCTTCTTCTCCTGCTGCGGCGTTTTGTTGTCCGCCGTCGTTCGATGGTTGTCCTTCACGCGTGGTTACCTCCTTGTCCTTCCTCCGAATAATCGTCAATAAGGCAAGCAGCGCTGTGACGCTGTAGACGTAAACGAGCATAACCGGGAATTGGATCCGGTTTACGTATTGGTATACAAGATCGCCTCGCCACCCATACATCGCGATTCCGCTCATGGCTAAGGTCACGAGGCAGATGGCGATGTAACGTTTGCGGGGCTTTCGGATTTCGAGCAGATCAACGATCAAATAGATGCTGATCGCCACGCGGGCGAATGCGCCGCACAGCCACTGGTAGATGGACAGGAAATCGACATGCTGCAGCAGCTTCCCGAGATTGACAAGCTTCCATTGCTCGAAGGGCGGGCTCAGCTGCTTGACGGCTTCATGCGGGCCGAATTCCGTGACGGCGGACATGGTTGGTCCAAGCGTAATGCTGACCATAAAGACGGCGAGCAGCAGCATATGCCACAGCTTGAATTTGCGCTTCACTTCATGTTGATAAAACATAAGAATCCAAATCTCCAGCATTCCCGCAAGCGCGTAGATCATGCCTCCCCATACCGGTCCGGCGCCGTTCTCGAGCATGGGCAGCAGCCGGCTGTAATCTTTGTATTTCGTATTGGCCGCCATGACGAAATAACCGAGCAGGATGACGAACGGAAGCAGAATCCCGGACGTGGTGGCGATGGCGCGTATCCCCATGCAGGCCGCGATGGCGGAGATGGACACCCCGACCAGCACGATAAGAGACATCGGAGTGAACTGCAAATAAGACGTGACGGCCCAGAAGGACGTTTCGTAAGTCGTATGCGTCCCCAGCGCAAAGAGAAGGAGCGCAGCGGAGAGTCGCAGCAGCCAAGCGGGCAAGGCGCCGAACTGCAAGGCGATCCAATCCGTCAGCCGCTGTCCGCGAATGCGCTTTATGATGACGTGCATCAGAACAACGAAGATCAGGAACAAGGGCGCTGCGGCAATAACGGAAAGCCAGCCGTCCCTGCCTGCGGCGTCGAGTATCGCGGGAATGGAGAGTACATGGCTGACAAGCCCGGCGCTCAGCAATATAATCGAAAAGGACAGCCAAATCGTAACGTGGCCCTTGCTGGATTGCATCGCCACAATCTCCTTCCAGCGATAATGCCGTTATTTTGTGCAGAATGTGGAAGTTTATGCAAACCGGTCTTGATGCTATTCGCCATTCCTCCGAGACAAGCCAAGCGAAGCTGTGATTAAATGGGAATATGGAATTCTATCAAACGTGTTGAAAGGCGGTAATAGAATTGAACATATTCCGACGTCTTACGATGATAGGGTCGCTAGCGTTGCTGCTGATCCCGCTTGCGGGTTGCGGCTCCGGCGGGGGCGCTGCCGGTCCCGGGCAGACGGAAGAGCCGGAGCTGCATTCGTCCGCTCCGAGCGAGCAGCCGGCCGAACCGACGGCGGCCCCTTATTCGGCGCCGCTGACGGGGCTCGGCATGGACGAGCCGGCGGAGGCAAGGCCTGTGGCCGTGATGATCAACAATCTGAAGCCGGCCCGGCCGCAATCCGGCCTGACTGAAGCGGACGTCGTATGGGAAGTGCTCGCCGAGGGCGGCATTACGCGGCTTGTGGCGATTTTTCAAAGCACGGGGCACAATACGGAGCCGATCGGTCCGATTCGAAGCATTCGTCCGTATTTGATCGAGCTCGGCGAGAGCTACGGGGCGGTATTGGCCCACGCCGGCGGAAGCAACGACGCTTATGCGATTCTGCAAGGGCAGGACAAGCCGTACCTGGACGAAATTACGAACGCGGGGGGCAGCTTCTGGCGGAGCAAGGAACGGAAGGCGCCGCATAATTTGTACTCGGATCTGGAGAAGCTTCGCGCCGCGGCCGACAAGAAGGGCTACGATTCGGAAACGGCCGTGCCGTCCTATACGTTTGAGGACGAGGGAGCAACGGCCGGAGGAGCGGCGGCGGACAACGTGTCCGTTACGTTCTCCCTCCAAAATTATGTCGTGAAATACGCATACGACGCCGAGGGCGGCGTTTACAAACGGTTTATCGGCGACGAGCCGCATGTCGACATGAACAACGACGAGCAGCTGACCGCTTCGAACCTGGTTGTGCTGAGCGCAAGCCATCGGACGCTGGACAATGAAGGAAGGCTGGCGATCGATCTGGAGCAAGGCGGTCCGGCGGTGCTTATGCAGCGGGGCAAGGCGGTGGAATGCGAATGGATTCGCGACGGCGGCGGCATGATTCGAATCGTAAAGGACGGAGAGGAGCTGCCGATGGTGCCCGGCCGCAGCTTCTTTCATATCGTGCCGGACAATAAGCCGCTTGCGGAGCATGTGACGTACGGAAGTTAATATTTGCGAGTGTCCAGATAAGTCCGTTTAAGTCAAACGGGCTTATCTTTCTTTATCTTATCTTTTAAAATAACGGTTATTGGGCAAAATGTACCTATTCGGATTACGCCGAACGGGATCGGTTGAAAATATTTTAATATATTTTCATCAACGTTAATAATCCCTTAACAAAACTGAATTAAACTGTGATAAGATATTCTAGGCTTTAGAAGCCAAGCATGTCTAAAACGTTCCAAACACCAGCCGCACAAGGTAAAAAGGAGAAGACGATGGCTAAGAAAAAGGACATTTTTTTTAAGACATTGGAAGAGATGGCGGACACCATTGTAGAAGCTACCGAATATTTCGCGAAAGGGTTGTCCGATCTGTCCGACGTATCCGCCTTCGCCAAGCGCATGAAGGAATACGAAAGCGAATGCGACAAGTTCACGCATACGATTCTTACGGAGCTTAACAAAACGTTCATTACGCCGATCGAGCGTGAAGATATTATGGCGCTTGCCACATCGCTGGACGACGTGCTTGACGAGATCGAAGCTTGCTCTTCCCGCTTCGAGATGTATAACCTTCAGGAGAAGGACGAATACATAGGCTTGTTCGTGGATATCCTCGTTCGCTGCGCGCAGCAGATCAAACGCGCGATCTATCTGCTCACCGAGAAGAAGCTGCTGGCGATCCGCGAGCCGAACATCGCGATCAACGAGCTGGAGAACCAGGCCGACGATCTGCTCCGCGTAGGGATCAAGAGCCTGTTCACGAACGTCAAGGATCCGATCGAACTGATGAAGCGCAAAGAAATTTACGAAATGCTGGAGCAAACGACCGACTACTGCGAAGACGTGGCCGATACGCTGGAATCGATCATTATGCGTAACAGCTAAGAAACAGAGGTCATTCACATATGGATTCCATTGTACTTTGGATCGTCGTTTTTCTTGCGCTCAGCTTTGATTTTATTAACGGCTTTCACGATACGGCGAACGCGATCGCCACATCCGTATCGACAAGGGCGTTAAAGCCAAGGGCGGCCATTCTGCTGGCCGCTACCATGAACTTTGTCGGCGCGTTAACGTTTACCGGCGTCGCGAAGACGATCGGCAGCGGGATCGCGGACCCGGGCAAGCTGGAGCACGGCGTACAGGTCGTCATCGCCGCGCTCATCGGGGCTATCGCCTGGAACCTCATTACGTGGTGGTTCGGCATTCCGTCCTCGTCGTCCCACGCGCTGATCGGCTCCCTCGCCGGCGCCGTCATTGCGGCCGAAGGCTTTGACCAAATCAATGCCGGCGGCTTCGTTGAAATTATTGAAGCGCTCATTCTTTCGCCGCTTATCGCGTTTAGCGTCGGTTTCATTCTGATGTGGCTGCTGAAGCGGATCTTCGCGAAGTTCAGCCCGCACAAAATCAACAAAGGCTTCCGCATGGGCCAAATCATAACGGCGGCCTTCCAATCGTTCGCCCACGGCACGAACGACGCGCAGAAGGCGATGGGCATCATTACGTTTGCGCTGGTCGCCGCCGAAGTGCAGGATCATTTCGAGGTGGCGCTGTGGGTTAAAATCGCCGCGGCTACCGCGATGGCGCTCGGCACGTCGGTCGGCGGCTGGAAAATCATCAAGACGATGGGGACGAAAATTTTCAAAATCGAGCCGATCAACGGTTTTGCCGCGGATATCGGTTCGGCCGCCGTCATTCTGACCGCGACGATGATTCATTTGCCGGTCAGCACGACGCACGTCGTCACGTCCTCGATTCTTGGCGTCGGCAGCGCGAAGCGCTTCTCCAGCGTCAAGTGGTCGCTCGCCGGACGCATCGTCATCGCCTGGTTCATTACGATTCCGATTACGATCATTATGGCTGCGATCGTCTATTGGATTATGGACGCCTTGTTTCTATAAGCCCTTGTAAGTAATAGGCGCATCTGATAAGCAGAGGCCGAAGCGAACGGCTGCCCGAGAGGCAACCGTTCGCTTCGGCCTCTTTGCGTTGTTGCCGTTTTTTTGTTGCAACGAAGCTGACCGATTGACAAATTAGTACGACTGTACTAAAGTTGTAACTACAGAAACAAACCGCATCATCTACGAATCAAATGAACGAAAAACTGTCGATCAAGGAGCTTTGACGGATGCAGCAGACGAAGCGAAGAGAACAGATCGTGAAGGTGGCGATCGAGACCATTGCGGAAATCGGCTATGCGCAGGCTTCGGTGGGGCAAATCGCGAAGCGTGCCGGGATCAGCAAAGGCGTATTCACGTACCATTTTGCAAGCAAAGACGACATGATGGTGCAGATCGTCCACGAGGTGTACGACGCGGCAGCCCGGTTCATGCAGCCGCGAATCGAGAGCGAGACGACGCCCGGAGGCATGCTGAAGGCCTATATCGAGTCCAATCTGGCTTTCATGGAAGCGCACCGCGACTACATCGCGGCCGTCATCGAGATTGTGACGAACGCCCGCACGCCGGACGGAAAGCTGCGTTTCGCCGACTCTTCCGACGATTCCATCCTGGAACCTCTTATCGAAATTTTGAAATGGGGGGAGGAGACGGGAGAGTTCAGAACGTTCAGCGGGCAGTCCGCCCGTGTGGCCGCAGCCGCCATTCGCAGCGCGATCGACGGCGTCGGAGGACGGCTTGCGGCGAACGCGGAGCTCGACCTCTCCGGCTGCTCGGAAGAGCTGGTCACGCTGTTTCTTTCGGCTGTCCGCAAGCCGGCGGCCGGTGGCGAACCGGCCGGAAAAGGAGGAAAGGACGCATGAATCGTATCGATCCCCGAGCGGTGCAAGCCCGCAGAACGGAGGGGTGGATTTCAAGTTTAACGGGCGCCGCCGTCGTTGCCGCGCTCGGCTGGCTGACCGTGCGGTACGGCTGGCCGGTCTGGATAGCGGGATTGGCCTTTGCGATTGCAGTCGTTAACGCCGTTCTTGAACTGGCCGTGCTTCCGGGCGCGTTGTACCGTTCTTGGCGGTATGCGGTCACGGAAAAGGAAATCGACCTGCATCACGGATATTGGGTGCGGAAACGAACGTTGATTCCGATGTCGCGCATTCAGCATGTCAACTCGAAGCAAGGACCGATTCAGAAGGGGTACGGACTGGCGACCGTGACGCTGGCGACGGCGGCCGGCAGCCACCATATTCCCGCCTTGTCCGAGGCGGAAGCCGAGCGCGTGCGCAGACTAATCAGCGATTGGGCGGGGTGTGCGGATGGCGAGATTTGAACATGCGGCAGCCTCGGCGGAGAAGCGGCTGCATCCGGTGTCGATGCTTTATTTTCTTGTCCGTTCCGGCAAGGAGACCGCAGGATTGCTGCCGCTCATTCCCGTCTGCATCCTGCTGGCCGACCGTATATTCGGCAAGGAGGTCGACCGTTTCCTGCTGACCGCTCTCGTCATTGCGGGAGCCGCTATTTTGCTGATCGCCTTCGCTTGGCTGCGTTGGCGCCGGTTTCAGTATCGCATCGAACCAAACGTTCTTTATATCGAACATGGATTGTGGGTTCGCCAAAAAGCATGGATTTCCAAGGACCGCATACTATCTCTGGATACATCGGTGAGCGTGTACGACCGGTTATTCGGATTGGTCCGCTTGGAAGTGGAGACGGCGGGAGGGGACGACAAGCCCGAGGCCGTGCTCAGTTCCATTACGGCGGCGGAGGCCGCCCGCATCCAGGAAGAGCTCGGCTGGTCCCGGAGAGCCGCTGCAGCCGCGCCGTCCGCAGGCGAAACCTCCCGCTTGGATGAGCCGGACAGCGGCGTCCCTTCCCGTTTGCAGCTGCCGCTCGGACGCACGCTTCTTCTGAGCGCGACGAGCGGCAAGTTCGGGGTTGTCTGGCTGGTCATCGCCGGAGGCGGCTTGAAGCTTTGGGATCAATGGCTGAGGGAATCCGCGATATGGGCTTATTTGTACGACCGTCTGACGGCGGTTAACTTTGCGGGGATCGTTGTTGCATATGCGATTGTCACTTGGCTGCTCGCTTTTGCGGTTACGTTTTTATTCGTATACGGGTTCCGGCTCGAGTTGGAAGAGGGCAGGCTGACGATCGAGCGAGGGCTCGCGGAGAAGAAACGAAAGGTAATCGCGACTCGGCGCATTCAGGCGGTGCGCGTAACCGAAAACGCGCTGCAGCGGCTGTTCGGCATGGCCTCCGTGCGGATTGTCGTTGCAGGCAGCTCCGACGAGGACAAAAAAACGGTCGATCTATACCCGCTCGTTCGCGTTTCGGAGCTCCCGGCTTTATTTGAAACGTTTTTGCCGGACTACCGTTTGCCGAAGACGTGGAATCCCGTAAGCCGGAAGGCTTACGGCCATTACGTCACGGTCCCCGCCTTGCTCGGCTTGCTTGCGGCGGGAGCCGCTATTGTCTGGCTGCCGACCGGTTGGCGCTGGTGCGCGATTTTACTTCCCGTCATCGTCTGGCGGACAGGGGCAATGGAGTTCCGGCAGGCCGCATGGTCGCTGGAGGAAGGGCAGCTGGGCATCCGGTCCGGAAGCTTCTCCAAGCAAATCGCGCTTATTCCCCGATTCCGCGTCCAATGGCACCGGACCTCGCAATCGCCGCTTGAGGAAGGCAAGCGGCTTGCAACGCTTAAAGTCGCCGTGGCATCGGGCAAATCCGGAGCCCGGTTCTCGCTTCGGCACGCTCCCGCCTCCGACATCCGCAAGCTGTCGAGCTGGTTGTCCGGATCGGAGAAGCGGACGGAGCTTTGACATTGCTTTTCATCCGTAAACGGTAAAGTCCCGAAAAGCTCCTTGCGAGCCTTCCGGGACTTTGTTTCTTTAAAACCATTTCGATATCCATCCGCTGAGGATGGCGTACCATTTTTCGGCTTGCACGATAAGACGATCCAGCTTCTTCCCTTGCTTAATCAGATGGATGAGCCAATCCCAATCCGTTAAAAACTGCAAAATGGTCACGACCAGCAAAATCATCGCGATCGCAAACAATACGATAAACAACGATTGTAAACGAAAGTATACGATCAATTGCTTGGCGAAACGGTTCAATTCGTTCAAGTCTTGCGGCTGCAGGCTCATTTTATGGGCTTGTCCCGCCAGGACGAACATGATGACCGCCAATGCGATCTCCGTCATTCCTGCGAATGTCCCCCAGCCGAAATTGATCAAGCCGACGAACAGTTGAAATCCGCCGAAGAGCAGACTGACAACGGCAGTCGTACGAATCCAAAACGCGAGGTTGCGCCAATTGCTATTCACCGCTTCAAAAGGGATAACGGATTGCGGCGACCGCGGACGAACCGCGCCTGCTCCGGGGATTAACGGCTTGGCGTCCGGATTCGCGGGAATGTCGTTCATACTCATCTCTCCTATGTATAGAATCTTTCTTCCTATTTCCGGTTATGGATATTATACGGGGAATTTGTCGAAAGCGATTCTATTTTTTAGGATTGTTATCCTGCGATTCCGGCGAAGTCGAGCCGCCCGCCGTCCCGGCGCTGCGGCGCAGCGCGCGAGGAAAGGCCGACCGGATTGCCGAATCGGCCTTGCGCTAAGGCGGCAAGCGCCGCCGGAGGGCTGCGATCAGTAGCGCCTGCGGCGGATGCCCGTGCGGCGTACGCCGTTTGGAAGCGGTTTGCCCGGATTTGTCGTGCGGCGGCGTTTGAGCTTTTTGCTCGGGCGGGCTTTGGCTTTCTTTTTCGGCCGCCATTCGATCGTATCCGTGCTGGGGGCCTCCTCCGTGGAGGTGGTCGCCGCCTTGCTGCCGCCGAAGGCGCCCATCAGCATCTTGACGATCGGAGCCATCGACTGCACGCTGGTGAATACTTTCTGAAACTTCGTGACCGTGGACAAAATGCCGTCGATGCCGCCCAAACGGTCGACAAACCCTTTGATCTCGTTCAGGTTGGCGAGGGAAAACAACGATTTGCTTCCGGGCTCCTTAACGGCCTCGATCAGCTCGCCGGCAGCGGCCGGGACGTCCGGCGAAGACGGCGTGCCGCTCGGCGCGGGCGGGCCTCCGAATGCGGGCGGGCCGCCTCCGAATGAGGGTGGACCTCCTCCGAACGAAGGAGGAGCGCCGAACGCGGGAGGGCCGCCTTGGCCCGGATTAAAATACGGCGACAGGCCGGGATATTGCGTCGGCTGAAAAAAAGGCGGCTCGCCGGCGCGGGTCGGGCCTCCCCTGTGCGGCTGGCGGGAGCTGATGCGGACGGCCGGGCCTTTACGCCCCGGCTGCTGCCTCGGGCCGCCCCCGCCTGCGCCTGTGCCGTTGCCGGCGAATCTTGCGGCCGGGCCTCCGCCTTGCGGCTTGATGCCGGACGGCGCAGGCGGATAGCCGCTTCCGGGACGGCCGGGTCCCGGTCCGGGAGCGGGTGCGGGACCGCGGTATTCGTTCCGGTTCCCGCCGCTTCCCGATCGTCTTGCCGGCGAGTAGCCGGGAACGGGTTCCTTATTGTCCGCGCCCCCGGAAGCGTGGGAGCCGGACGGCTGCGGACCGAAGCCGGGAACGGCAGGCGAAGGAAAGTGCTCCGGCGTTTGGCCGTTGTAGCCCCGGAAGTCTCCGCTTTCCTTGCGGGGGAAGCCGCCCGTTTCCGCCGTCGTTCCGAGCGCGTTGCCGGAGCCGTAACCGTGACCGTGGCTATAGCTTTGCGGTCCGAATTGCGGATAGTTGTCGGGTCTATCGTCCGTATCGTGCGGATAGGAGGATGGGCCGTATGTGTATTCGCCGTTCCGCGCCTGTTCGTTGCGCCGGTCGTCTCGCGGGCCGGTTGGCTTGAATAATTTCACAGCAATCACAACCCTTTTTTTTATTAGTTTATGGGCTAGGCGCACAGAGGTGACACGTTGGCGGGTTCCGGGCGCACTTTTTTACCTATAGGAATTTATCCGCGAAACGGAAGCTTTGACGCCTGAAGACGGCGAAAGCCGTTTACGCTCGAGTGACAATCGCCCTATTCTCTTCCGTCCTCTAAAGCGTGAATACGGCAAAGATTGAAAAATACTCCCAAAACCGATACAATTAAAAGCAATAGTTCTTATAGAGGTGAACATTTGTCATGCAATTAAAAAAGCTTAACGATAAAACGATAGATCAACTCTTTGAAGCGATTCTTACGCTGAAGACGGTGGAGGAGTGCTATATTTTCTTCGACGACCTGTGCACGGTGAACGAGATCCAGTCGCTGTCGCAGCGTCTGGAGGTCGCGCGCATGCTGGGCAAGGGCAGCACCTACAATCAGATCGAAGCGGAGACGGGCGCCAGCACGGCCACGATTTCCCGCGTGAAACGGTGCTTGAACTACGGCAACGACGGCTACAAAATGACGCTGGAACGTCTCGGCCGTTAAGGTGACGGCCATGAAGCAAGGCGTACTCGTCATTAGCCACGGCTCGCGCGAAGCGGAATGGGTGCGGCTCGTGGACGAAGCCGTCCGCGAAGCGGCGTCGGCTCCGGCGCTGGCCGGCGTGCCGGTCGTGTCCGCGTTTCTCGAGATCGTCGAAGGACGGCTTATTCAGGATGGCATTGATGAATTGGAGCGGCAGGGCGTAACATCGATTTACGTGCTGCCGCTGTTCGTGTCTTCCGGCAGCACGCATGTGGACGAGATCCGTCAGGCGTTCGGCTTGCCGAAGGCTTTTGAACTGGAAGGCGACCTCGGGACGTTTCGCGTGAAGGCGGACGTCCGCTTCGGGCTGCCCATCGACGACGATCCGGAGATCGCCGAGCTGCTGCTCGCGTCGATCCGGGAGCTGTCGGAAGCGCCGGAGCGGGAGGCGCTGCTGCTGGTCGGCCACGGCAGCAAGGAGCCCGGCTTCGGCGAGCGCTGGGAGCGGGGCATGAGCCTGCTTGCCGAGCGGCTGCGCGCTGCCGGGGGCTTCGCCCGCGCGGAAAGCGCAAGGCTGCTGCCGGACGAAGCGGCGGAGAAGCTCGCGGCGATGCAAGCGGCGCATCCGGATGAAGCGGTGATCGTCGTGCCGCTTTTTCTGAGCCAAGGTTATTTTACGAATCATGTCATTCCGTCGCGGCTTGCGGGTCTTCATTACCGCTACAACGGCAAGGCGATGCTGCCCCATCCCGCCGTTGCCAGATGGATCGCGCGCCAGGCTGCGGACGGATTAGGAAATTTCGGCAATTTCGTATAAACTGAATATACATCGAAAGGGACGCAACACTGCTTGCCGCCCGGCTCGGTTAGCTGGCGTGAAGAGCCGGCGGAAGCAGCAAACTGATCGGAGGTTTAAACGGAATGAAACGGGCAAGGCTGATCTATAATCCGACTTCGGGCAGAGAAGAGATGAAGCGCAGGCTTCCGGATATTTTGCAGCGGCTGGAGCAGGGCGGCATCGAGACGAGCTGCCATGCGACGACGGGAGAAGGCGATGCGACGGTTGCGGCGTCCGAAGCCGCGGACCGCGGCTACGACCTCATTATCGCGGCCGGCGGCGACGGGACGCTGTACGAGGTGATCAACGGGCTGGCGCCGAAGGAGAACCGCCCGCCGCTCGGCATTTTGCCGGTCGGGACGACGAACGATTTCGCCCGTGCGGCAGGCATTCCGAAGCATTGGGAATATGCGGTCGATCTCATTCTGAACCAGCATACCCGGCCGATCGACGTCGGCAGGTCGAATCATCGGTACTTCATTAATATCGCCGGCGGGGGCTCGCTCACCGAGGTGACGTACGACGTGCCGATCAAGCTGAAGACGATGATCGGGCAGCTGGCCTATTATATGAAAGGGCTGGAGAAAATGACCCATCTCCGCCCGACGGAGCTGAAGTTCGAGGCCAATGGCGTCGGCGAGTTCCATGAGGAATTTATGATGTTCCTCATCTGCAATAGCAACTCCGTCGGCGGCTTCGAGAAGCTGGCGCCCGAGTCCAAGCTTGACGACGGTCTGTTCGACGTCGTGCTCGTGCGCAAATGCAACCTGGCGGACTTTATCCGCCTCGTCACGCTGGCGCTGCGCGGGGAGCATCTGGGCGACTCGCACGTCATCCATTTTCGGACGGACGAGCTAACGGTCTGGTCGCCGGACCATGTCCAGATCAATCTGGACGGCGAATACGGCGGCACGCTGCCGGGCACGTTTTCGGTGCTGCCCTCGCATCTGCATATATTCGCCGACCCGACGGGCGAGGCTTCTTACCGGTAACGGTAAGAGGGAGGCGCGTTGTGCGGGGCGTTCGCCGCGTGGGAGGACCGCAGCAGCGCATGCGGGGGAGTTGCGCATGTTGCGAGAAGGCGGCGCCGCTGCGGAGTCAGTCGAATCGGTTAAGCAACAGAAGTGGAGAGTACGATGAACAGAAGAAAGCATGGACAACGAAAAGCGGCGGCAAACGCCGCTTCATATACAACCCCGGTTGTGAAGAACGACGAGGTCGTTCTGGACATTATCGGGTTGACGCATGAAGGAGAAGGGGTGGGCCGCGCAGAAGGCTTTACCCTTTTCGTGCATGGGGCGCTGCCGGGCGAGCGGGTGCGGGCGAAAGTGCTGAAGGTAAAAAAACAGTACGGCTACGCCAAGCTGTTGGAGCATCTCGCGAGCAGCCCCGACCGGATCGAGCCGCCGTGCCCGATCTATAAGCAATGCGGCGGCTGCCAGCTGCAGCATATGAGCTACGAAGCGCAGCTGAGGTGGAAGCGCCAGCTGGTAGTAGACAATCTGGAGCGGATCGGCAAGCTGCGCGTGGCCGGAAGCGAGGGCACGGCTGGAGCAAGCGGCAACGCTGCGGGAATCGCCGACGGCGATAACGCTGCCGTTGCTGGCGGCGGATCATTGCAAGTGGGGGGAGACACCGTCGGTGATAACGCTGCCGTTGCTGGCGGCGGATCGTTGCAAGCGGGGGAAGTCGCCATTGGTGATAACGCTGCCGTTGCTGGCGGCGGATCGTTGCAAGTGGGGGGAGACGCTGTCGGTGATAGCGTTGCTGCTGCAGACGGCGGATCGCCGCAAGCTATGGGCGGTGACGGGTTAGGCAGGACTTCCGCGGTGGCTGCGGGGACAGCTGGAACTGGCGCGAGCGAAGCCACAGCAGGCGCCGGCGACCATGCCGATTCCGGCATTATGGTCCGCCCGACGATCGGTATGGCAGAGCCATGGCGTTACCGCAACAAAGCGCAAGTGCCGATCGGCGTGCGCGGCGACCTGAATGAAGGCGAATTGATCGGAGGCTTTTACGCGCAAGGCAGCCACCGTATCATCGACATGAACGAGTGCCTGATCCAGGATGAGCGCAACGACGAGATCGTGCGTGTCGTCAAGCGGATCGGGCGCGAGCTTGGTATTACGGCGTACAACGAAGAGACGGGGAGCGGCATTTTGCGCCATGTGATGGCTCGGACGGGATACGTTACGGGCGAGATGATGGTCGTGCTTGTCACGAACGGCGAGCGGCTGCCGCGCAGGGAAGAGTGGATCGCCCGCATCCGCGAGGAGCTGCCGCAGGTGACGAGCATCGTGCAAAACATCAACGAACGGAAAACAAACGTCGTCTTCGGCGACAAAACGAAACGTCTATGGGGAAGCGACGTCATTTACGACGAGTTGGACGGCATTCGCTTCGCGATATCCGCTCGTTCGTTCTATCAGGTGAACCCGGTGCAGACGATTGCCTTGTACCGACAAGCGGTTGAGTATGCCGGATTAACCGGCAAAGAGACGGTCATCGACGCTTATTGCGGGATCGGCACCATCTCGCTGTTCCTGGCGCGGCAAGCTGGACATGTTTACGGCGTCGAGATCGTGCCGGAAGCGATCGAGGACGCAGGCCGAAACGCAGCTCTGAACGGAATCACTAACGCCACGTTCGAGGCTGGCGCAGCCGAGGTCGTCATCCCGCGCTGGCGCGAAGAGGGCATCGTGCCCGACGTCATCGTTGTCGACCCGCCGCGCAAAGGCTGTGACCCCGCGCTGCTGGACACGATTCTCGCGATGCAGCCCGAGCGCGTCGTATACGTAAGCTGCAACCCGTCCACCCTCGCGCGCGACCTGCGCGTTCTCGAGGACGGCGGCTACCGCACCGTCGAGGTGCAGCCGGTGGATATGTTTCCGCATACGGTGCATGTAGAATCCGTCGCACTACTCATAAAGTAAGATATATATATATTCCCTTCCTAGACCGGAAGGGTTTTTAATTACATACGAAGAACGAGCATTTCTTAATAATCATAATTAGATAATCAGCTTAAATATCCTTTTAAGGGGAAACGGTATGGCAAATCCACTCTCTAACAAAAAGAAAATTCGCGGTTGGAAGCGTAGAATTAAGCAAATTGAACAATGGAAATTTCGTCATATTAATCTGGACCTTGAAGGGTTATGCCGCAACCATAGGGACTATGTAAAGGTATGGATTGACCCGTTCTATAGGTTGAAAAGACGTAATCCTCCGATTTGGTATTCGCGATTAATAGTTGAGGCCATGTTAGAGGTGTACCAAGCTTGGTATCAACGGATGAAGCAATTAAATGAACCGTTCTATCTGAAAATCTGGCTTTATGATCCAAATTTTATTCAGTCACAGATTGTTGTCGCATTCCGTGAATGCTTAAATTTCTACGATCAAACCTTTGAGAAAAGCAACAATAAAAAAGCATTTCCTTGCGTTCGCTATGGGAATATAACTTCGCTTCAACTATTTAAATGGGAACTTGCCGTTGATTCAACTCAATATTTGCTCTCCGAATTACTGGAAGACAAAAGATTGGGATATATGACGGAGAAGGATATAGAAGCTATTCAAAAGAAAGCGCATAAGGTCGAAACTGTGAAATTCAGTATGGGGGAAGATACCGTTTATAGCGTTAAGGTTGGAGATGTTTGGTTAGGGGAGGGTGGAGATTTGTTCAAATACCCAAGCGCCGGGCTTCCCTGACCGACGCTTGTTCTTATTTTCTTTTATAAAGCTTTTCCCAATCTTTAATGGCTTCTGCTTGAGTTAATCTATCCCTCAGCCAACGGGATGTTTCCCATTCGTGTATCGCTTGCTGCTTGGTTTTGAAAGAACGGTAGTCGCAAATATTCCAGGAACAATACAATTTTCGGTACCATTTGCCGTGTTGAATATCACCTCTAAAGCGGCGAACCGCTTTGTTGGCTTGCCACTTGCTCCAGCGAGTTCCGGGTGTGTGGTGATCGGTCAAAACCGGTGATTTTTTTATACTTCTACTCATTAGATTCTCTAACCTCCTTACGGGAAGCTAGAGACCGTCTAATAACTTCATATTTCACCTCATCTGAACTTTAATGTTTTCAGTATATATAAACGCCTTTGATGAGGATATGTTTCCTCAAACTAGAAATTTATCACGTGGTTCGGTATTCTCAAATGATTCTCTTCTTCTTTACGGTAAGCCGGCCATTCATATTCCGGAGCGGGAATATCCGTCGGCCGTCAAACGCGTCATCGAAAACTTGGCCGGGAACGCGAATGCAACCAATTGGAAATGAAGTGCGTGTGGGGTAAACTTTCTGGATGAATTTGCCGATAAACCTTTATATAGGACTTTAGTAGCGGGTGAATGGATTTGAGAATAACTCATAACATAGCGGCCTTAAATGCTTATAACCGGCTTAACAAAAATAATAAAAGCACCGGTTCCTCGATGGAAAAGCTGTCCTCCGGCCAACGGATTAACAAGGCCGCGGACGATGCGGCCGGACTGGCCATATCGGAGAAGATGAGAGGGCAAATCCGGGGACTCAATCAAGCGCACCGCAATATTCAAGACGGCGTCTCGGTCGTTCAGACGGCGGACGGCGCTTTCCAGCAAATCACGGATATGATTCACCGGCAGCGGGAATTGATCGTTCAAGGCATGAATGGAACGTATACCTACGAAGATAAACGGAATATCGAGCAGGAAATCCATCAGCTTACGGAAGCGATCGACAGCATTGCGAAGGGGACGGACTTTAATACGATCAACCTGCTCGCAAGGGATGATTATCAAATTCTGGCGGACCGTTCGAGCCATACGGTGGAAGTGACGACATCGGGACCTTTTCCGCCGACGGTTACCGATCTTGAGCAGTATACGTACTTTTTCCCGATCGGAACGACCGAAGTTCCGCTGACCGTTCAATCGTCCGACACGGGGACGACCGTGAGCGATACGTATACGACCGACGCCCGTATGACGCCGATAACCTCGACGGACGGCAGGCAAGGGTATAACGATTATGAGAAAAACGTACATACTCATACGGAGACCACGGCTACAACCGAACGTTCATACGAACGAACGCTGGTTACCGATCCAAGGTTCAAAGAGCTGGATGTGAAGTCTAACACGATAAACAACGTGTTTTTTCAGACGACGCTTATCCCGAACGGCACGATTGTAGGGCAATATCCGGATTTCGGCGGATTCGAAGACCGGTATACGGCTGTTGAAATCGACGGCGTCTCGCATACCCTTAACGAGTTTACGCTGATCGGATCAAGCGTGACTGCGGACACGATATCGGCTGTTTATGAAAAAGACGGCATTCAGGTCGAAAAGATCATGTCGTCGGACGGGTCGGGGTTTAAAGCGGAGTTTAAGGTCCGGAATCAATCCGGCATAGATGGCAAACAAATCAGATTCAGCGCCGTATTTCAGCCCGAATACAACGGTGCGTATACGATATCGTCCTCCAGCGGAGTACCGGTAGGCGGCACCGCATCAAACACGGAAATACCGGATTCGGGCACCGTTTTTGAATTGTCCAACGATCTGGTGGATTATAACTTTTCGTTCCTAAGCGGAGGAAGCTACGCGAAGCCGGATTCCTTGACGACCGGAGGCGCAGCGTTGATGTCCGGCTCTACGGCCGACGGCATTACGCCCTCGTGGGAAATCGCCGGTCTGGATGACGGCGCCGTGGCGGAATTCGGCATTTCGCTAGGCAATTTTAATTTTAAGAAAGACGTCTATCTTATTAAAAATCAAACGACGACGGAAATCGATTCCATTGTGGAAACCGTTACGACCGATATTAAGGACATCGACTACATCCCTCCGAAGCTCGACATTCAGACGGGGGATGCCGAAAACCAGTTTATTTCCATTCCGTTATACAATGTGAAGGCCGACGGTTTGGGGATTACGAATATCGGCATCCTGCCGCCGGCCGTTCCGGAAAATTCGCTGGCTCGGACCGACGGCGCTTTAGCGAGGGTTACGAATTACCGGTCGGTTTACGGAGCGCTGCAAAACCGTCTCGAGCATACGATGAACAACGTCGATCAATATGCCGAAAATTTAACGGCGGCCGAATCCCGCATCCGCGATGCGGACATGGCCAAAGAGATGATGGAGGTCACGAAATCGGGCATCCTCACGCAAACGGCTCAAGCGATGCTTGCGCACAGCAACCAGAATCCACAATCGATTCTGCAGCTGTTTGAGTCATGAACCGGTTAGGGTTGTCGGCTGAATGAGAAAGGAGCGGGTGTTTCCCGCTCCTTTTTGTGCATTCTATTACTCTTGTTGTTCCGCCAGTTTTTTGATGACGTCCAACGTTTCTTCCCAGTTTTTATCCGAGTGCTCGTACATGGCCGGGTTGGCAAAGTTGCTATGTTTTAATTGGAGCGTGGTCTGTCCGTTATGAGCAGCCAGCCTAAACTTAATGACGGAGTAGTTTTCGGGACGATCTTCGGTGCCCGAGAAGCCGCTCCAGTAGTCGTAGGCAAAAGCCGTTTGGTCCTCGAATTCCAAAATGTGACCCTTATCTTCGAAGGGTTTGCCGTCCCATGTAAACGAGAACGTAATCGGGCTGCCGATATGCCAATCGGTATGGATTGTAACGCCTAACCATTGTTGGATCGATTCGGGATTGGTAAGGACATTCCAAACCGTCTGTGGCGTTGCGGCAATTTCTCTTTGTTTATCGATAGATAGATTGCTGTTCACGGCTCTATCACCTACTCGTTCTATTTTGACAACGATTATACCACAGCTTAACCAGTATTATCCAACTTTTGAACCGATGCCTCCTGCTTGATCCATAGCTTCGAGAAATCGATCCATCCGAACGAATCTATCGACACTCCGTTTAACGCCGGATGGTAACTCGAAACCTTTTTCATATGGTAGCCGAATATAACCCAATCTTCGTCCCGGAATTTCTGCTCGATCCGGTCAAGTATCTCATCCCGTTGTTCCGGCGACGGAAGCTGAACGAATTCGCGGATGTGCTCCTTCAGCCACTCGTGCTGCTCGCGGCCCAACAAACGATGCAGGAAGCTCGCCTCATCCTGGAACAATCGAAGGTATCCCCAATCCGTGTCATCCTCCAGCGTCTCGCAGATGACCAGCAGATCGGCTTCTTCGTCCGCATCCGTCGAATAAAAGTCGGCAATGGCAATGGGATGAAGCGATAAACGCAGCCCGATCGATTCGGAGCGCCGCTGCAGCCACTTGGCCCCCTCCAGATTGTCCTTGCGGTCCCAATAATAAAGCTTCAGCGTTTCGCCGGCATACCCGCTTTCCCGAAGATACGCCTGCGCTTCTTCAAGCGAGGCTTCCCGATGCTCGGCATGCTTGCTCTTATCGGGCATAAAGCTGTTCGCCGGCACGATCCGATCATCGTTTAATTCCTTTGCGATCGCAAGCCGATCATATAGAAGCCTCATTGCTTTGCGGAAGGAAGGATGATGATGAATGCCTTTTTTTCTAAAATTGAAATAAACCACTTGGCAGCCGTTCAGCAAATATTCGATTTCGCCGCTTTCGCGATCTTGCCCGGCATCGTCCAGATTCGGGAGATGGTACCGGTCGTTCGGGTTCGGAACGCCTTCGGGGACAAACCACAATTCGACCCGGTCCAGCAGGGCTCTTTCCTTGAAGTAATCCTCATATGCCTCCATAACGAGAACCTGATCCGTAAATTCGGCCATGCGAAACGGTCCCGTTCCGACGATGCCTCGTTCCGAAAATTCAACGTCGTGGGGGAGAATCGACATATAATACGAACCGAAAAAATGAAGAAACAAACGATTCGGCTGCCGAAGATAAAAGGTGATCGCATGGTCGGACACGATCTCGGCCCGTTCGATCTGCTCGTATTGCCAGCGCGAAGGGGAACGGACATCCCGAAGCCGCTGCAGCGTATACAGCACATCCTTGGATGTAAGCGGCTTGCCGTGATGGAAGCGGACGCCTTTGCGCAAATAAAACGTCCATCTGCTTCCGTCCTCATTGCTTTCCCAAGCATGGGCAAGGGCAGGAAGGTACTTCTTCTCCCGGGGGTCGAACGTAACGAGCGTGTCGCATAGCTGCTGAAGGAAAAAAACTTCGCCCGAGGTGGATACGAAGGCCGGATCGAGCAGGGCCGGCTTACGTCCGATCGTGACCCGCAGAACGTCCACGGTAGCGGAGCTCACCCGTTCCACTTGAAAACCGAACCGTTGGTCGAGCAGCTCGCGAAGCTTGTTGCGCTCGGGCTCGGGCAAGTTTTGACGGTAAAGCAGATCCATCGCTTCTTTCATTTTGTCCTTGTCCAGCAGCTCATGAAAGTAAAGGTCCGCCGCCTCGGACAAATCTTTCAGAAGGGTCATCCGCGACGGATTCCCCCAGCCTCTCCCGGCCCGCCATTCGATAAACCCGTCATCCGACAGCTTGCGCAAAATGAGCTTGACGTTGCGGGGCGTACAATGAAGAATATCCGTCAATCGGTCGATCGTGATCGGTACGGTCTCGCCTTTGCCCGGCTTCTCCTCGAGCGACAGCAAGAAATTCAAATAATGCTCGGTGGATTTCATTCGTATTCCCGCCCTCCGTTTCATCACAAGGGTGAAGTATTGGGTTTGATGTTACACGGTCATTTCGCTTTTATCAAGCTGTGAAACGGGGATGCAAATCGGATTTGCGTCCTTGGATGCGTTGTAGGATAGTATTGGTAAAGGTTTTAGCGTGGTTTGAGCACCGGTCGGAGCTTGTTACAGATGAAGAGCTGCAAAAATGCTACGAATGGGTGGACATCATCGCAAACAGGAGGTGAGCGTCATGTCCGAGGAAAGACGGCAAATCGCTGAGGAACTGGAGCGAATCGAACGGGAAGAAGGGGGCCTTTGTCGATATTCGAGCCCAAAGACGTCATCGAGCGTCCGGCCGGCGGCATGCTGGATATAAACGGCTGGGATTTGAAGAAAGCGCTCGTCCTGCTTCGCAAGTCGAACCCGTCGCTGCTCGAATGGCTTCAGTCGCCCGTTCGCTATATAGAGAGCTTTTCCATAGCTGAGCAGTTTTGAAGTCATAAGGTAGGAAGGCGTTATACCGAGGACAGCAGGCGGTATAGATATAGCCCTTGGGCATGACGTTTGTTACGAGGCACTTAGACGATAAGAGGGGGAGAAGGAATGTCGAACTTAAACGGGGATACGGTCATCCGAACGGAAGCCGGCGGCGGACGGAGGTGGTACCGGAGAAAACGGAACGCCGCCCGCATCGGCATCGTTCTGGTGTGGCTCTTGTGCACGGCGGCGGTGTTTGCGATGTACGATTCGATCGTCCGCACCGTGATATGGACGCAGATCAGCATGGGCTGCGCGGCGCTGTTATTTTTCAGCATATTCGTGCCGTTGGCGTACAGCGTCAAGATCAAAGGACGAGGGGACAAGTCGAAGGTCGTCTGGATTTTGGGGGCTTTTATTGCACTTCTGGTGCTGTATGCGGCGTTCATGCTGGTTGTCGGGATACTGGACATGGCAGCAGGACCTGCCGAGCGAACGGTTACCGTAGCCGAACGGTGGGATCCGACCCGTGGCGGCGATAAAATCAAGACGGCCGACGGCGAGGTTTACGAGGTGTTCTCCGAGAAGGAAGAGATGAAAGAAGGCGGCACGTACAACGCTCTTGTGTTCCGGTACAGCAACGTTATTGTCGGGGAAGAGCGGGTTTCGTCAAATTGATTTTGCACGATATTTACGACATAGATTCATGCTCAGGAATGATTGACATACGCAGCAATGGGGAGGAACAGCGATGAACGAAGAAGCAAAAACGACCGGATGGGACGCTATTGAAACGGCCGTGACCAAGCTTTACGGAGACCAGGAGCCGAAGCATTACGGCACGCTTATTCCGTATAGGCTCGGAGGCCCCGATCCGCTCGACGGCATCAGCGCATACAAGGCGGAGGAGC
This sequence comes from Paenibacillus thailandensis, assembly GCF_042685365.1. Lineage (NCBI taxonomy): Bacteria > Bacillati > Bacillota > Bacilli > Caryophanales > Paenibacillaceae > Paenibacillus > Paenibacillus thailandensis. Next base: position 26,828 of record NZ_JBHUMY010000018.1, read on the forward strand.
CTTTTCCTCATTGGCATTTCGTTACGTTCGGATTTTCGGAGCTGTACGACAAGGAATCGGACGATGCTGAGAACAGCGGCTACGGTTTTGAACTGACCTTTCGGCTTGGACGCGAGCAGACGGAAGAAGAACCGCCGGCCTGGGCGCTGAATCTGCTGCAAAATATGGGGAGATATGTGTTTGGAAGCGGGAACGTTTTTCAGTCGGGCGATTACTTGGATGCTAACGGTCCGATCTGTCTTGGATCCGATACGAAGCTGACGGCGCTGGCCTTTGTTCTGGACCCCGAGCTTCCGGCAGCGGACACGCCGAACGGGCGGGTACAATTTCTGCAAATGGTCGGCATTACGGGCTGCGAGCTGGAAGCGATGCAAATATGGCATACGCTCGGCGTACTCCAAGCTTGCGAGGAACGCATGCCCCGTTACATTACGGATCTGGCGCGGGCTTCCTTGATGGAGGTGCCTGCAATTGTTGAAACGGTAGGTAGAGGGGCGGAACGGGACGGTTCCAACACCGGTTTTTTATATGTGGATCAATTGGGCTGGGACCCGGGCAAGAAGCGTCTGTTCGGCAAAACCCCGGCGGCGCTGCAATTGGGGGCGAAGCAGGCCGGGATCGTCGGCAAACTGCTGGCAGGCCGTATTAGGAAAGGAAAATCGCTTACGATGGCAGGGCCGGATCTTCGGGTCGTCCTGGAGCCGGGGGCGAAAACGGGCTTCGAAGACGAAAGGGAGGGCGGTGTGCGGATCAAGCTCGACGATGCCGGCGCCGCCGAGTTGTCCCGGAAGCTGCGGCCGAAGGAAGGCGTGATCGAGCTTTCTTCCTTTAGCGGAATGACGGTTCAAATTGTCAAAACCTATATTAAAGACGAGGACGGGAATATCGTATCGACGATCGGCTAGCAAGCGATACCGTTAATCAAGTACGATATTCCGCCGAAATGCGCCGCCGGGCGCTTCAGGCGCCGGTGTGAACCGCTCAACTAAAACTCGGACCCGCGGACTTTCGAGAACACCATCGTATCTCGGAGCGAGCCGTCGACGGCGCATGATTTTTTGCGCAGAATGCCTTCCAGGACGAAGCCCGCACGCTCGGCCACCCGCGCGCTTCGCACATTGCGGGAATCGCACCGAATTTCTACGCGGTTTGCCTCTAATTCCCGGATAGCGAAGCTCGTGATCGCATGTACCGCTTCGGTCATGTATCCTTGCCCGGCGAAGGAAGTGCGAATCCAATAGCCGATTTCGAAGCTGCGCGATTGCCAATCGATTCGATGCAGGCCGCTGCTGCCCGCAATTCGGCCGGTTTCTTTGTGAACGAGGACCAGCCTGAGATCTTTGCGTTCCAGAAACAAGAGCCGTGACCGCCGCATATCGAGCTCGGATTGTTCGACGGTCGGAACGCGCTGCGCCCACGGCATCCAAGGCTGCAGTTGCTCGATGCTTTCCGCCACGGCTTCGTTGACAGCCGGACCGTCGCCCCATAACGGCGCACGGATCAACAGCCGCTCGCTCTCCAAGCTTTCGGGAAACGCCAATAACAACGGGTCGATAGAAGGCGTAGCCATGCAATCAGCTCCCAGAAAATATTTCCACCTACTGTAACATGGAGATGGGGGTTGGGGCAAGATGGGAATAGGCGAACGAAAGGAAAAGTTGAAGGGAATTGTTTCTCTGGCGGATTGGTGATGGTTAGTGCCGGAGAAAAAAAGCATGTGTCTACTATCGAATTTTAACGAAGCTATCGGGGATACCGGTAGTTTCGTTTGTTATTTATATTGAAATACTCCTAAATTATCCCAAACATGCGTTCTATGACAAGAAGCTATCTTTTGCCTTCGTTAAGCTAATGTCATAACAGGGAAAAGGAGTGCGGAATCTATGAAAAGAGGTAATAGCAAAATTGAAATAGATTTAAGAAAAGTGCTGGAGCAGATGGGTTTCCGGCATTTAAGCAGCTTGCCGCATGAACAACTGGCAGAAATCATATTTAAAAGTAGTGTAATTGAGGATAAAGATTCAATTTGTCCTATGAATAAAGGAGGAGTTCTTAAGGATTAACCGAATAAATTTATTATAGGAAAATTGAACCATGAACTAATAAGGAGAATATCATCATGATCGACAAAATTATCCGTATTTTTAGCATCATGAATGCGATTCAAGCCAATCCGGGGATATCTGCGGCCGATCTTGCTTTCAAATGCGACGTGGACGTCCGCACGATCTACCGGGATTTGAGGCTGCTGGATTCGATCGCGCCCATCACCAATGAAGGCAAAGGCACGGGCTACCGGTTTATGGGCAAGTTCTCGCAGTTTCCTCTCAATTTTACGGAGCAGGAAGCGCTCGTTTTCTCCTTGCTGCCTTCCGTCGTCGATAAAGACAAGCTTCCTCCGGGTTTTGAAACCGCTTATGACAAAGTCATGGCTACCCATTTCAAAGAAAAGTCGAAGCAGGCAAGCATTATTCAGAACATTACGGATATTATCCAGATGGGATCGCCGGCTTACCGGCAGGAAAGCCCGAACTTTCTTGAGCCGATTATTAAAGCCATTTTGGAGCAAAAGACGATCCATACCGTTTACCATACGCAATACCGCGACGAAACGACGGAGCGGAATATCGATCCATATTATTTAGTACCGCGCGACCAGCGCTTTTATTTAATCGGGTACTGCCATTTGAAGGAGGCGATCCGCACGTTCCGGATCAGCCGTTTTCAGCATGTGGAGGTTACGAACCGTTCTTACGAGAAAGGCGATTTCAACATTAAGCAATATTTGAAAAACACCTGGTCCATCGAGCGTGGGGATAAAAACGTAACGTTCAAGGTGCGTTTCAGCCCGGAGGTCGCCCGATATATTAAAGAGGAGGAACTGTTCGTCCATCCCCGAATGAAAGATTTGAAGGACGGCAGCCTTCTGTTCGAAGTAACGGTGAATAACGAGAAGGAATTCATGAAGTGGGTGCTCCAATACGGCCCGAACGCCGAAATCTTGGAGCCGAAGTCGGTGAGAGAAGGTTTGAGAGCGCAGTTGAAGGAGTGGGCGGAGCTTTACGGGTAGAGCTTGTTTGAAAGGCTCCGCCTTGAGCTTTTACAAGGCCATTCCCAACAACGAGGCCAGCTGTTGAAACGGCCTGTTGCTTTCTTCACCGGTAGTAAATACGAGCTCGGTTGTGTAAACACTGTCATGGGCAGCGTTGTTATGCTCGAAAGTGAGCTGACGGAAGATATGTTTAAACAGCTTCGCTGTATTGAAAGCGTCGTCTAAAGCATTATGCGGCTTGCCCAAGAAAGGGATGTCCAGCAGCGCAAGCGCTTTGGCGAGGCCAATTCGGTGGCCGTAGTCTTTGCCTTGCATACGGGTGAACTGCAGCTGAATGTCATTATAGTTTTGTATCCAGTCGCAGTCCAGCCGATAAGCACGGCATTCGTTTACCAGGTGATGCTTGTCGTCCGGTCCCCAGGCACACAGGTAATAAGGCTCGTTTCCTAGCCATTCCCGGAACGACTTAATCGCTTCGCCTATGTATGGCGCGGAGTTCACCTGTTCCTGCGTGATACCGGTGAAATCGGTAGTAAGTTTGGACAAGACAGGATTGCGTGTCGGTTTGATACAGGTATGGAACAGATCCGCCCATTCAAGCTGACCGCAATCATCTTCATGCAGCTTGATTGCGCCGATCTCAATAATTTCGGATAACCATTGCTGTTTACGTTGAACGGTAAATTCAAGATCGAAGACAATGTATTGCATGGGAGCAACCCCTTCCCGCTGGATTAAGGCAAGTATACCCTAGCCAAGTGACAACAGGTTGTCTCGAACGTGTGTTTGGGAGCATTAGTCCTAGCTATCAGAGCGTTTTTAAAAGGAGCAATAAGATGAGCAGAATCTTTTTCGGTAAATTCGATAGCAAAAAGCCGCAGCAAATCCAAGAGAAATACTATGCTGCAGGAGCAGAAGGGAATTCGTGGTATGGAGGAATCCGGGCCGGAGATTATGTGTTTGTTGTCACCAACTCCAATGTCATCTCTTTATGGAAGGTAAGAGAATACGGGAATAAGGCTAATCCGACCAATCCGAACGATCCGCGGGTCGTTTTGTTCGATGAAGTTATTTCTTTTCCGCAACCGATCCCGGTGTCGCAATTTATAAAAAGCCCTTACTTTCACGTTGATATTAACCTTCTAAACAAGATTAATAAATCGACATTGGGTTATGGCTTCTTTCCCATCGAGACGACTTCTTTGTTTCCGTTTGAGCAATGGGACAAGCTTTCGTTTGCTGCGGAACGTCATTTTTACATCGTGCTCAGTACGCAAGATATTCCTTTAAAGGAGCACGACGTCTTAATTGTCATCAATAATCTTGAGGAAGCCAGAATCATCGAATTTCTGGAATGGAAGGATGGGCGCTCGCAGCCTTATTCGGCGCTGCGCAAGCTTTATGAGGACAGAAATCCAGAGAACGAAAGATATACTTTGCACGAGCTGCTTGAATTCGCAGAAGAAGAAGCCCCCAACAAAAGAAACTATTTGAGGACGGTACTGGTCGAACTTGAACAACGCGGTTACTTTGCCGTCAACAACCCGATACGGTTGTATGATAATGTGTTAGTTGGCCGGCGAAAAACGCCAAAATCCAATGCGGAAAAAGAAGCGAAGCTAAATGTTTCACTAGGCGGCAATTCAGCCCGTGAGGGGGAGGAGCCGGAAATGCCCGAGCTTTATGAACACTATGAAACGTTCGCGGATCTTCTCGATTTCAATCCGAATCTTATCTTGTACGGGCCGCCCGGAACAGGCAAAACGTTTGCCGTCAAACACATCATTGAAGCATTTGAATATAAGTTCCACAAACGGTACGTTTCTTTCTCTCAGGTCGAGAAGGATGAACGGGTTCGATTCATCACGTTCCACCAATCCTACTCTTATGAGGAATTCATTGAAGGCATACGGCCTCAAATCGATGGAGACGAGAAACAAAATACGGACAGCGGCGACATCCGTTATAAAGTGGAATCTGGCGTTCTGAAGCAAATAGTCGAAGCGGCATCCGCCCAGATCATTAAGGCGGAATCGCAACAGTTTGGCATAAAGGGCGCGGAGTTCATCCGGTCGAATTCGAGAGTGTGGAAAGTTTCTCTTGGACCGCGCAATGACGATCAGATCTATAAACAATGCAAGCAAGAAGGATATATCGCCGTGAATTGGCTTGACGGGCATGACTTGTCCAACAAGAGCTACGAGGATATTTACTCGATGTTGAAAGCCGAAAGAGGCGAGGAAGGTCAGAATCCGACGATGGACGCCAACACGTTGGAAACTTTCATTAGCCAAATGAATAAAGGCGACATCGTATTCATTTATGACGGTCCATGGACGATTCGTGATATTGGAGTTATTACGGGAGATTATATTTATTTGCGGAATCGCTCCTACCCTCATGCTCGCAAGGTGACCTGGCTGAAAGAATTCGAGGAGCCTGCGGATATTTCCGATATCAACGGCGGTATCCGTCTAACATTGAAGACGATTTATGAGCTTCCAAGAATTCAGATGTCCGATGTCCATAAGCTCCTTGGCGCTTCTAACGAACCCGGAACGATCACGAAGAAGCAATCGGTCAAGCAAGAGCCGTATTATTTGATTATCGATGAGATTAATCGCGGCAATATCTCGAAAATTTTTGGAGAATTGATGACCTTGATCGAAAAAGACAAGCGGCAGACGGTCAGCGTTATTTTACCTTATTCTAAGAAGCCTTTCACATTGCCGAGGAATTTGTACATTATCGGGACGATGAATACGTCCGACCGTTCAATCGCCATGCTGGATACCGCTCTCAGGAGGCGCTTCGCTTTCATTGAGGTGGAACCGGACTACTCCGTATTCGATAAGAATACGACGAAGGTCGGGGCGGTCGAGCTTTCGAAGCTGCTGAGAAGCATCAATGAGAAAATAGCGGACAAGCTGGATCGGGATCATCGGATCGGTCACGCTTACCTGATGGACGTTCTTACAATCGATGATTTGTTTAAGAGCTGGTACTATAAAATTTTGCCGCTAATTGCCGAGTATTTCTACAATGACGTTACAGCCATGCAATCCGTTGTCGGTTCGAAGTTTATAGATAAAACCGGAAGTATTCGGTTCCTGAGTACGTTGCCCTCAGGCGCAGAGAAGGTTTCCGAATTTGAACAAGCGTTAATAGCCATATATAAAGGAATGGAATTATAATGCTTCGCACATTGACGGTTTTTGAAGACCGCTACTCGCAACATGATCTAACGGACAAGCAAAGAAAGGAATTGTTATCTCTGGAGTCTTTGTGGGGTAGACAAAATCTTGTCCTAAGCGCGGATGGTCGCTTGTTGTTGCGCAAATATGTCGGCTTCATAGCAACTCCTTCTCTGCAAATTCAAATTTTACCTAAAATTTACGATGACGTTGCATTGACGGGGGACACAGAAGACGAAAAGCAGCGGGCAGTCGGAATGTTATTCCGATTGCTTGTTTCCAGCGGATATTTGTCGGTTAAGGATGTGCCCGATCCGCAAGTTATTGCCAGCATGAATGGAGATTTGCTGGAAATTTTCATCTATTTGTTTATTAAGAGGTTTTTGGAGCTGTACCATAAACAAATCCATCGGCAATATGAAGAGATGGAAGACAACGTGACAATGATTAAAGGGCGAATATTGTTTCAGCAGCAATTGTTAAGGAACGGTGCCTTTAAACATAAGCATTATGTTCAGTATCAGGAATTTACCGACAACAATTTGCTGAACCAGATTTTTAAGGCGACAATGCTTTCACTCCGGACGTTGGCGAGAAACGAAGATAATAAGAAGAAACTCAATACGGCGATAACTTTGCTAGAAGACATCTCGACTATCCGGCTAACGGAGACGTTGTTTCGGCAAGTTCGTTTTAGCCGGTTAAATGAAGCTTATCGCCCCGTATTCCAACTCGCCAAGCTGTTTTATTATAATCGCCAACCCGGCATGCACCAAGGGGATGAACGCACTTTTACCTTTCTTGTGCCGTTAAACCAGCTGTTCGAGTATTTGTTGTATCAGTGGCTGCAAGAAGGGTTGTCATCCGAAGGGCTGAGGGTAACTTATCAGAAACCTCAATATTTTTTGGACGACGGCAGTAAGACCTTTTTGTTGAAACCCGATATTGTGATTCGGGACGAAGCGAGTTCCAACATCCGTATGATCGTTGACGCCAAATACAAAAATCCGATTTCGGATTCTGAAGTCCGATTGTCCGAATCGGACGTATACCAACTGTTAGCCTACGCCGTCCGGTACCAATGCAATCAACTTTGTCTCGTTTATCCGAAATTCCGCGGCAACCAGAGCAAGGATAATCCGCTGGCTTCCTATCGAATTACGAACGGGTCTGAAATTATCCGTATTTACGCGATTCACGTTGACATTGCCTCGGATAATTTGGATTTAGCAAAGGACGAGCTTCTTAAAACACTGTGCGCAACCTTAAGCAAGACGGGTATTGAACCTAAACGAGAAACGATTTGAAAAAGGAAAAAAAGTGAAATATGTACATACCTGCGTAGGAGGAGAAAAGTAGGAAAATGTCGAATGATAGTAGGGATGAAGTTATACTGCTAAAGTATCAGTCATAAAGCGCAAAAAAACAATGAGACAATAAAATTTACCGTTTTTTTGCCTTTATGAAGGCGGAAAACGGTATTTTTATGTTCGGAACATAGTTCGGAACATACGTTTGCTGGCAGTATGCTGTCACATCCGAACTATATATTAGTATTCAGCAGAATTAAGGGGGTAAACAAGTGTCCTCTTCTTATCAGATATTGCAATCGTTTCAACCGGATCTGGCCACGCTTGCTGAACAGGCGGAACAATTATTATGGACGAATCCCAGATCGCTGTTAATTAATGGCCGTTTATTCGCGGAACAATTAGCGACGCTAGTAGCTCGAACGGAAGGAATTGAACCGGTATATTCGATTAAGCAAATTGAGCGTATCCAGCTTCTTGAAAGACGGGGAATTATCAATTCGGATATTCGTTCAAGTTTGGAATGGCTTCGAATGAATGGGAATTCGGCCGTGCATGAGGCTAAGGAAATACCGATCGATATTGCTTTAACGGCACATCGTCAAATGTTTGAACTCAGTGCTTGGTTTGCGGAAACGTATGGCCCCCATTCGTTGGAAATTCCTGCATATGAGATACCGGTAAAGCCGGCTCAACATGTCGATACCAAAAATGATTCTTCAACAAGCGAAGAGCTTAACGAAACGCTCCAAAAATTAATAGAGGATCAGTTATCCGGTAAGCTTCTGACATCAATTGACGAGAAGTTCCGCGAAATTCAGGGGATGTTAGACCGTTTTGCAGGTAACATTGAAGAGTGGGCCCAGAAAGAGAAGAAATCCGATGTTGAATCGGATAAATCTACAACGATCCAGGAAGCGGCTATAGAAGAAAGCGCAGCTGGAGCGGAAGCGCGCGGTAACAATTCGCAGATGGAAATCGCCGATTATTTGCAAACTTTATCGCTGCAAATATTGGACAAGCGCGCTAACGGAGGGGCTTTGTGGATTATTGGCGGCTGGGAACTGAAAGACAAATTGTTTGCCTTGAAACCATTCGGATTTTATTTCCGTTTTGCGCGCAACGGAAGCCAATCGACGAAGCGTAAACCGGCATGGTTTCTGATGGGCAAGGATCCTTCGGTTAAACGCTGGGTTCGCATTGACAGTTTGGTAACACCGCAATCTGAATTAAAGAATATAAATCAAACTTCCGAAGGCCGCAATGGCAAAACTGTATATTGGTACAAAAATGGTATTTTGCAAGGTCAGTTTCCTTCCATCAAGGCTGCGGCAACCTTCATCAAAGAAGAGATGAATTTGAAACACATGCCTTTTACACCGATTATGAAGTCTATTCATCAAAATATTGATTGGAATGACTTGTCCTTCTCTTTTAAGGAAGTAAAAGGAGAAATTGAACATATTGAAGAGGAAACTGCAGCGCGTAGTCGACACGCTATCTCCGTGAGTTTAGACTCTGATCGTGAAAGCTACGACTTGTTGGAAGAGCCGTATTCGGTGAACGAACCTGCTCAACAGGCTGATTTTTCCCGTAATGGGGTCGTTGTTCCGGATGCGATTCGTTTTAAGCAGTTAGAGGATTACCGGCCCAGCAGATTAAGCGAAATCTCTGAGCAGCTAGGCGTTGCATGTTTTCAGGATTGGACGGAAGAACGGTTAAAGGAATTGTACCGAAAGGAACCTAAACTATTGCACGATGTTCTCGTTCAGTTATGGTTTTATGGATTTGAATTTCGGGGAGAGTTGAGCAGATTTATAAAACTCGATCGCACGTCGGATGGTGGAGCGATAGATAACCTGAAATCAGGTCTTCGGTTGAGCAACATTTTCCCTCTTGATATTTCCAGATCGTTAGAACGATTCGGTGTACGCTCGACGGATCAATTAAACGGTATTCCGCTATCGTCGTTAGAATGGTTATTAAGAGGCCGGTATGACGATGCGATTCAGGCTCTTGAACCATATACACTTTCGGAAAACGGAGAAACGGTACTCGAAAAGGATCGTATGGAGCAACCGTTAGTTCTACATTTTCAAGGCCGTGCACTGGAAATTCCGGAATCGTTGATGGATACAGAAATTGATAGTATGCCTATCTACGGTTGTTCAGCGCTTCTATCCAGATTGAACAGCCATTGCCAGATCGCGTTAGTTAGAGAATTGCCTTCCGACTTGTCGGAATTGATTCCGCTTATACCTGGAGTTGGTCCCGGATCGGTGAATAAAATGTTTACCCAGTTGTCGGATTATATAAATCGAATAGTGCATGGCGATACGAAGTCCGATTTCAATTCGAAAGCAGCCCTTATTGAAAAAGATGAGAATAAACGGGCGGCAGAAAGCGGCAAAATCATTTGGCAAGATGTTGTAATCGAACTCGATCCGGAAGATTGCGCTATGAGGCTGGGGATCGAGCACTTTCCAATGGTGACTAAATTAATGCGAGGCATAGCTGCGCAGGGATGGGCTCAGGTCGGGGATTTACCGACACGATTGGATAAACTGCTGGTTCTGGATGGCGTAGGCCGAATGGCGATCAGCAAGTTTATAGAACAATTGAAGAAGCGATTGCACGTATTCCGCTTGGAGAAGCAACAAGAGTCGGAATGGATAACGATGCCGGTTGAACAGAGAATATCTCTTTCAATCGATAACGTGGTAGCGGCATGGTCGGACAAGATAACCGAACATAATATTGCAAATAATCGCAATTTGCAAATGTTGCATATGCGATGGACCGAAAGAAGAGAAGGACGCAAAGCTACCTTAGAATCTTTAGGTCAACATTTTGGATTGACCAGAGAACGCGTTAGGCAGATTATTAAAAAACAATTGCGGCAATTTCACCCGGATGTCGTGTCGTTTGATAACTTGCTCAAGAGTACCTGCCGGCAGAATGGAAATTATTATTACTATTATCTTGACATTCACGAGAAATTTGAATATGGCTTAATTGAACAGGTCGTCGAGGAATCCGAAGGATTAATATATTTGGAGAACTACGGTTGGTGGACCACGAAGACAGAGGAAGAAGTAGAAGCGGAGCAAGAGAAAGTCCGACTCTTTATTCGGGAACAGTTAAGAGGAAACCTTGTAACAAACGATCAGCTTGAGGAGCTTATCTCAGAACAAAAGTTTGAGCTCCCTGTAAAACTAGCAATGCAAATGGCTAAGGAGCATTTAAAAGCTACAAATGATGGTAAATACCTGCTTGCGGCTTCGACGAAAGCGGATATCGTGGAAATGGTATTGCGCCAATACCCGAACGGAGTCGAGGTATATAAACGGGCGAGTGAGTTGAAGGATGAAGCGAACCGGATTGTTCCCGACGAATTTGTGAACGAGCGTGAGTTTACATCCGTATGTACAAGAGATGAGTTTTCGGATGCCGCTTATTTGTGGGGAAGAGGAACCTATATCCATTCATCCTTCGTTAATGTGAAGCCTGAATTGATTCGCGAAGTTTCGGAGCTTGCGCTTCAAATGTTGGAAAAAAGAAGTCCAATCTCGGTTGGACGGTTGTTCCAAATGTTCAAAGATCGTCTTGTTGACGCTAACGTTCCGAATGAATACGCGCTGTATTCGATGCTGCGCAAGTATGGTTCGGACGGGCTGGCGCCTAATAAATTCCCGCATATATGGCATAAGGACGATGCCTTTCAGCTAAGCAACGCCGAGCTCATTAAGGCATTCATGCGCGAACGTCAGGAACCTCAAACCTTAGAGGCATTAAGGGAGGAGTTCATCCGGAAGAGAGGATGGAAAAAGTTCACGTTGGAGTTTTCGATGTCAACCGATTCGGATTTTATTAGCGTCGATCTCGGCGTTGTCGGACTTCGTGAATTTTATCCTTACGTGGAAGAAGATTTCGCTTCAATTACTCGCGAGTTGAAGGTATTGTTAAGCGAGACGGGGGTCATCCATGTCAACCGACTATTCGAATCCGTTAAACCCCAATGCGACTATATGGGGATTCGGTCTTCCTATCTTTTATATGATCTGTTGCAAGGGTTAAACTTGTCGGACTGCAAATTTGTAAGATATCCGCTAGTTGCATCCGAAGATCATCCTTTGGAAGAGTTATCCCTTCAGTCCATCGTCGAGCAATATATCGCGGATCAGGAAGCGGAAGTACCTAGAGAGCTGGTCTACCATTGGGTTACGGAAGAAGTGGGCGCCAGAGAAACGACACTTGATAACGCACTAGCCAACAGTACCAACATTTATTATTACCGAAGCGGACAGTTCGGCGAGTACATTCATGCGAGCCGGTTCGGCTGGACAAGCGAAAAGGAAAATCTTCTTACGGATTATGTCGTTGAGCAATTGAACAGACAAGAAGCAACAGCCCGATATTATGTAACGGTTGAGTCGTTATGGTCTCCGGAGCGTTTCCCAACGTTGGATAACGGAGTGGAATGGACCGAGGATCTGTTCATCGATTGTTTGCGCAAGAGCGGGAAGTTCAATTTGCTTGGGTCAATGAATCACATTATCGTTCGCGAGGATGACCGGCGGATCAAGGATGAAACCGATTGGATCGCTCATGTGCTTGAGCGGGAATTCAACGGGCGGACAACGCTGAAGGAACTGCAGCAAACGCTGCAGCGCCTCAAGTATTCGAAAGACGGACGCTTCCTGTTCGAAACGACAGCTAAACTCGATAACGGTACTGCGCCATTTGTTGTGGTGGCGGATGAGGTGTATAGGAAATGATTGAGGTAATTAATTCCAATGAACACTTAATAACAAAAATAAATGAAACATTAAAAAATAGGAAGGACAGTATCGTCAACATTATTAATGATAAGTTGACCCTTTCCGTTTTTTCGGAACTCTCTAAACATCTGAAATATGTGAAACAGATAAATTTTATTATCCGTGATATGGCTTATATTCCATCTGAACGCGAAATTGCTAGGGAGTTCGAGATTTCATTTAATAGCGCGGATTTGTTTTTTAATCCCTACGAGATTTCGGAGAAGAATAAGCTGAAGCATTTTGTTAAGGCAAAGTCCATGTATGACTTTATCAAGCAACATGTTAATGTGCGAAAAACCCGAACGCCTCAACTGGTGACGGGCAATCTGATTATCATTGATGAAGAATTTCAGATTCAAGGATCTTCTTCCCTGGAGTTATCGAGAAAAGCTGTGCGCGGCGCGTTACCGCGTGTTAATTTTGATACATTCATTACAAATTCGATGGACAACGCCCAAATATCGAATAATAAAATGAAGTTCGAGGCTCTTTGGAACAACAATCAGTATACGGAAGACTACAAGGATCAAATTCTGCAAAGTCTTAGTTATGTATACAAGGAGTATTCGCCTGAGTTTCTATACTATTTCACATTGAACGAGTTGTTTGGTACACAGCTTGATAATGGCATAGATCGCTTCGAACGAGACAGTATCAGCTTCAAGAAGACCAAGATATGGAACAGCTTGTTCGACTTCCAAAAGGATGCTGTTGTCTCCGCAATCCAAAAGATTAACAAGTACAATGGCTGCATTATCGCAGACAGTGTAGGTCTTGGAAAAACGTTCGAAGCACTAGCGGTGATCAAGTACTTTGAGCTTCGACAAGACAATGTTCTGGTTCTTACACCCGCTAAGCTATATGATAACTGGAACTCGTTCAAGAGTCCTTACCGAGACAATCTGTTCATTGATGATCGTTTTAACTATAAGATTCTCTTCCATACCGATCTTTCCAGAACAAAGGGCATGTCCAGAAGCGGGATGGACCTAAGTCGTGTTGATTGGAGCAAGTTCGATCTGGTTGTCATTGATGAATCGCACAACTTTCGCAATCGCATCGAAAATGAAGAGCATGAGACTCGATATCAGCGTTTGATGAATGAGGTCATTAAGAAGGGGTCGAATACGAAGGTGCTTTTGTTGTCGGCAACGCCTGTCAATAATTCACTAACAGACCTCAAGAACCAATTGAGCATTATCACAACGGATAAAGACCATGCATTTGAGGAGCAAGGTATCCCAAGTGTATCTTCCTTGCTTAGAAGAACGCAAAAAGAATTGAACGATTGGCTGGAATCTGACAATCGTTCCAAGAACGCGCTAATCGATAGGTTGCCTGCCGATTTCTTCAAGCTGCTTGAGATGCTTACGATCTCCCGCAGTAGAAAGCACATTACGGGGTATTATGGCAGCGACAAGGTTGGGAAGTTCCCGCAGAAGCTGAAGCCTGATACACATAATCCTGCCATTGATGAGAGGAAGGAACTGCTGAACTTCAGTCAAACAAATGAAGTGCTTGAGTCGTTGAAGCTTGCGGTATATTCGCCCATGAGCTACATTCGTTCGGAGCATAAGGCTTATTATCGTGAGAAGTATCGAACGGTACGCGGTGATCGAGTGCTATTCTATCATGAAAGCCGCGAGCTCATCACAGCCAAGCTTCATCGGTTCAATTTGTTTAAGAGACTGGAGAGCTCCGTCTACTCATTCGGCGAAACGATTAGGCGATTGATTGCTCGAATTGATAGCTATATTGATGTGATTTCTCGCCATGAGTCAGGAGAAGTGTCCCTCGAAGGTGAGGAAGAGCTTGATGATGGCTCGACACTGGATTATAAATATGAGATTAAGGTCGAGCATTTGCTCACTGCTGATTTTCTAGAGGATTTGTATTACGACAAAAGTATCTTGGACCGTCTGTACGAGGATGTTCTTACCATTCTGAATAACCGCAGAGATGCGAAGCTGAAAGAGCTTGAGACGATCATTTCAAATAAAATAATGAACACGCCGTACAATCCAGGGAACCGAAAGGTACTGATCTTCTCTGCATTCGCTGATACAGCGAATTACTTGTATGACTCTATCGCGGAAGAGTGTTCAAAACATGGTGTAAATGTCGCGTGTGTAACGGGATCGGGTAATCCGAGATCGACGATCAAAGGGTTGTCGGAATTTAATCAAGTTCTCAGCCATTTCTCGCCACGTTCGAAAATAGGTCAAGAGCTGCCGAGGGAACAACAAATCGATGTTCTTATCGGTACGGATTGCATCTCTGAAGGTCAAAATTTACAGGATTGCGATTGTGTCATCAATTACGATATTCAGTGGAATCCTGTTGTTCTCATTCAGCGATTCGGACGGGTTGATCGGATCGGCAGCAAGAATCAACAGATCGCGATGATCAACTTCTTCCCTAATGTTGAACTGAACGACTACCTGCAGCTCGAACAGCGGGTCAAGGGAAAGATGCTTGGGGTCAACTTAACCTCAACGGGGGACGAAGACCTGTTATCTCCTGAGATGAACGACTTTATGTTCAGGAAGAAGCAGCTTGAACGTTTACAACAGGAAGTCGTTGATATGGATGACCTCAATGACAATATCTCCTTGACTGACCTGAATATGAACGACTACTTATACGAGCTTGCGGGTTATATCAAGGAGCATCCAGAGATTAAGCAAGTGCCGAAAGGAATTTATTCCGTCGTAGATGGCGGTACGAAAGGCACGATCTTTTGTTTTAAGCATCATTCGGATACGTCCAAGCCGAATAACGAGAGCTCATTATACCCCTACTACATCATGTACATGACAGAATCAGGGGAAGTGCATTTCGGAAATAAGAACGCACGAGAAGCGCTCAAGGAATTTAGAAGACTATGCTACGAGAAGCGCGTTCCTATTGCTGAATTATTCAACAAGTTCAACAAAGAGACACGCAATGCCGAGAATATGTCCAAGTATTCCTCTCTTCTCAACAAGGCCATTCAGGCGATTCAGGGTGAAGAGGATAAAAACGCTCAGATATCCATCTTTGACTTTAGTGGCTATAACAACGAGTTTGCCAATACGAGCAGCGACGATTTTGAGTTGATTTCATTCCTCGTTGTCGAATAGAGGTGAAACTATGCTTGGCCTCCCAAGTGAGTACGCAATAGACAAGGATATTCAAGTCAGCACGTTTATGACTTCTGACTTGCTGCCAAAGGAAAAGAAGCGGTTCAAGGATTGTGTGGAAAGCATAAAGCTGGCATATCAGATAGCTGGTGAGTCAATCCCATCTCTGATTAACGATCAATATGATTGCCAGGCAATCCTTTTCTTTGATGTTCAGTTGAAATCGTTAAAGGATGCTTCTTTCGTATGTGAGACCATGCAGAAGCTCGTAAAACCTTTGTGTGTAGTCCGATGCTGTGATATTAAGGGGATGGAGACATACTCTTTTGCGCACAAGAGGCTTAACCTTCAGGATCGTTCGCAGGTTGTAATCGAGGATTCCTTCTTAACTGGGATCAGTTCATCCCATCTAATGGATGAAGTTGTATCTCAAATGAATGAGTATGCGGCCTTCGATAAACTGAAGAATAAGGCAAACAAAATGACTTTGTATATGGAGCTAATGACCAAGTTGTATATCATTGCGCATTCATTGACATGGTCTGGCAGTAGAGAACTGTTAGTTTCAAACACTTGGTACAATGTTACTGATGTCCTTCATCTCTTCAATTATTACAAGCGAATCATACAACTCCAAAAGGAGAAAAAGGCAGCCAAAACTGTCTCAGAACAGGCCAAATACAATACCGAAATGAAGATCATCTATAACCAATTATCTCAATTCGTAACCAATTAACAGGAGGAGTAATACGTGGAATATAGCAAGGTATCCAAAGAAATTTTCGATCCAATTAAGGCGAACAAAGCGAAGTTCCAAGAGAAGTTCGGTGATCAGCTTGCCGAACTGTTTCCTTCTGCCGTGAAGGACGGAGTTGTCGATTTCTCATCTTTACTAGCAGAACTAGGGCAATACGTAGATGCTGAAGAACGATATGAGCTTAATTGGGCTGGGAAAACAGATGCAAAGCGCATTGCTAACAGTGATATTGTGGGCAAGACGCTGAAGTTCGTATCTGAGGAAAGCAAGGACCCTGAATCAACCCAAAATTTATACATTGAAGGGGATAACCTGGAAGTATTGAAGTTACTACGTAATAACTATTTTAATAGCATCAAAATGATCTATATTGATCCTCCATACAATACAGGGAAAGACTTTATTTACAAAGACAACTTTACAAAAGCTGACAAAGACATTGCGATTGAGGAAGGGGATATTGATTCTGATGGAAATAGATTGGTTATAAACCAAAAAAGCAATGGGAAATACCATTCCAATTGGCTGAATATGATTTACCCCCGTCTCAAAATTGCCAAAGAACTACTAACAGATGATGGGGTTAT
The DNA here is from genome assembly GCF_042685365.1 of Paenibacillus thailandensis. Lineage (NCBI taxonomy): Bacteria > Bacillati > Bacillota > Bacilli > Caryophanales > Paenibacillaceae > Paenibacillus > Paenibacillus thailandensis. The sequence goes on from NZ_JBHUMY010000018.1 coordinate 43,673, forward strand.
ATTTATCAGTATTGACGACAACGAAGCAGCTAGCTTGAAAAAAGTGTGTGATGAGATATTTGGAGAAGAGAATCATGTGGAAACGTTTTATTTGCAAGTTCGATATTCAAATAAATCGTTAACAGAGAAGGACTATTTTCAGAAGTTAATTGAGCAAGTTTACGTATATTCCAAAGGAGGTTTTATTCCCAATAGGCCTTCAGAAGCTTATACCCTTGATAAATTTAAATACAAAATCATCGAGAAAGCTAAAGGTACAACGGCATCAATTGGCGGTCGAGAAGTTACAATATTCAAAGACGGAGAATATGAGATAGTAGAAGTTGAACCTAATATTGATGGACTGAAAGAAACTTGGGCGAGCGGAACTGTGTTAACTGGGAATGCATCTGGTAAGTATTTCGACAAATATCTTTCTTCAAGAGTTTCAATTGACGGTCTTGGCACTCTCTATAAGGTAAATGGCATTGGTGAAGATGGCTTAGGATATCGCTATTTTACAGGTCCTAAACGTGAGGGTGCTACTAAAGGTAAGTTTTATTCAGGAGTACCATTGGAGAGACGCGAAGAGATTGAAACTGGAGGGTCAACTAAATACAAGCCAATAGTCAATTTTTATGATTATGCGGCAAAGTTCGGAAACATTAGACATGAGGGAGAAGTTGACTTCCGCGGTGGGAAAAAGCCAATAGCTTTAATTCAAGAGTTAATTAAGATGAGTACGGATGATAATGATCTTATCTTGGATTTCTTTGCAGGTTCGTCATCAACGGCTCACGCAGTTATGGATTTAAATGCACAAGAAGGGACTAGCAGAAATTTTATTATGGTTCAAATCGCTGAGCCAATAGACATTAACTCAGATTATTATAGAGCAGGTTTCAAAACAATTAGTGATTTAAGTAAGGAGCGTATTCGTAGAGCGGGTGAACAAGTAAAGAAAGAATTTTCACACATTGAAAATCTCGATATCGGCTTCAAAGTCTTCAAGGTTGCCGATACCAACATACGTTGGTTTAGTGAAGCAATCATGTCGGACATTCTTGATTACGACATGACAATGACCGATAAAGACACACTGGACTTCAACCCAGGCTTCACAGACATTGATGTTGTCTACGAGATTCTGTTGCGTCACAGAGACATTCCGCTCTCCACTACTGTTGAGCAACTGTCTAACATCGGAAGACGGACATACATCTTTGCAGATACAGTTGTTGTATGCCTTGAAGAGACGATCACTGAGGAAATGATCAACAAAATCGCCGCGATCGAACCGATGCCGACCAAGATCATCTTCAGAGACAGTGCTTTCGGAGATGACATCTCCCTGAAGGAGAACACAATGATCCGACTTGAAGCTCAAATGCGCAAGAATAGTGGACTGGAGAAACGTACCTATCGAGTGGAATTCATTTAAGTGGAGGTGAACTAGATTGAGTAAGCGTATTGCCTTTCAATTTGAAGAAGGACTTGGCTACCAGAAGGATGCGATCGAGTCGGTAGTCGGTCTCTTCAAAGGCGTTAACCGACAAGAAGACAGTGCTATATACCGAAATATAACACGGGCAAGGCAGATTACCGAAGGTGATCCAGTAAGGAACCCTCAGATTGTTACGGGTACAAGACTACTTAATAATCTGCGTGAAGTGCAGCTGAAGAATATGTTGTTTCCCGACAATCAGTTGGAGAACAACAACTTTACGATTGAGATGGAGACTGGAACAGGTAAGACATACGTCTATCTGAGAACGATCTTGGAGCTACATAAGACCTATGGATTTACCAAGTTTATGATCGTTGTGCCTACAATCGCCATTCGTAAAGGTGTCGAGAAGAGCATCGAGATGCTACGAGAGCATTTCATGGCACTATACGACGGACTTGATTTAAAGAAACATGCGTTTGTTTATAATTCATCTACACCAAAGGAAATTAGCTCCAAGTTCGTTGAAACTAGGGACTTGAGCATTGCTGTAATGAACATTCAGGCGTTTAACAAGCAAACGAATAAGCTTCGTCAAGAGGATGAGTATGGGCAAGTACTGTGGGATGATATCCAGTACATTAACCCCATTGTTATCATTGATGAACCGCAAAAGATCGAAGGAGCGGGAAAGAAGAAAAGCGCATCATTAGAAGCAATTGAGATGTTGAATCCCCTCTTCATCTTGCGCTATTCGGCAACGCATAAGCGGTTATACAACCAGGTATATAAGCTGGATTCTTATGATGCATACCAGAACAATCTTGTTAAGAAGATCGAAGTAAAGACAGTACATGGCACGATCTCTAAGGATTATCCGTATGTGCGGTATGTGGAATTTACAAAGGACCTTCATGCCAAGATTGAGATATTTCATGTTGAACAAGGCGGCGCAATACGCACCAAGACATTCAACGTGCGCCGCGGCGCAAATTTATATGAGTTATCGGGTTCGCTGGAACAGTATCGGAACATGATTGTGCAAGAAGACCCGCATCAATTAAAGAAGCTAAAAATCGGTACAGGCGATAACATCATTGAGCTTGGCATTGGAGATAACAATTCTGGAATCAGTGAGAGCGACATCATTAGAATCCAGATTCGTCTTGCTATTCGCTCACACCTTGAGAAGCAGCTCAAGATTCTTCGCCAGGGATACAACATCAAGATATTGACACTCTTCTTTATCGATGCTGTTCATAAATTCCGAGACAACACTTCTCCAGACGGACGGGGTGAATACCTTCGCATCTTTGACGAGGAGTATGCTGCTATCATCGAGGACTCGAAATGGAACCAATTATTTACCGAATACCCCTCTCTCTTCAAGCATTACAAGGATATTTTGAAAGTAAGGGAAGGTTACTTTGCGGTAGATAAGAATAGGCAAGCTGTAGAAGTCGAAAACTGGGAATCCATTATGGATGAGCAGAAGTTGAAGCAGAAGTCTCAGGAAGATGTCGATCGTGGTATTGAGCTTATTCTGGAAAAGAAGGACGAGCTCATTTCGTTTGATGAACCGTTGGCTTTCATTTTCTCGCATTCCGCGCTGCGTGAAGGATGGGATAACCCGAATGTTTTCACACTTTGTACACTTAAGCGTGGCGGTTCCGAAATAGCCAAGAAACAGGAAATTGGGCGGGGTCTAAGGTTGCCTGTTGATACTAACGGAACCCGCTGTACAAACGCGGAAATTAACGAATTGACCATTATCGCAAACGACTATTACGACCATTTTGCCGCAGCTCTTCAGAACGATTTTAATGAGCAGGCAGGCTTTAACAAAGATGAAGTGACAGCGGACATCATCTATAAAGCATTGCAACAGGCTGGGATTCCAGATGAGAAGGTTACTGCTGAATTGGTGGACATATTCAGGAACGAGCTGCTTCAGAATAAGTTCATCAACGAAAAGAATCAGCTCACGAAGAATGCGAAAGACATTCGAAGCATCGAATTTACGGATGACACCTTAAAAGAGCATAGCCAAATGATTAAAGAGAAGTTCGTAGAGCATATGATCGCAAAAGGTACGAAGAAGATTCCTGTAAAGAATGGTGATGAAGCGCCAGTTGATAATGGTCCGAATAGCTTCATGTCCGAGGAGTCTTTCGTCCAATTACTTAAAGAGTTAAGTGCGCGTATGAGAAAGCGCACGATGTATCAAGTAAAGATCGATCAACAGGCATTTATTGATTCATGTGTGACTGAACTGAATGATCTGTTACGGTATAAGAAGATACGGAATGAGTACGAGGTTGAGACGGGTAAAGCAACCTTTAATGATCAGCAGAAGTTCATGCTTGCTGAAGCGATTCAACAATACGAGCATCAGGATTTAAGTGTACAGTGGCAAAAGAAGAGCGACTTCGAGATTATCAACTACATTATGTATCATACGTTCTTGCCACGATTAGCTATCTATAAAATTCTATCAAGACTGGACAGGAAGGTTCTTCTAAGCAACCAGGATATCTTGGACATCGCGACTCAACGAATCAATGCAATACTGAAGGAATATAAGGCTCTCGGTATTACAGAGTATCAGACCATTGATGGTTATGTATTTAGCGATAAGACGATCTTTGAAGCCGACTCGATTGATCTGACGATGCTTGATGACGCGACAAACTACATCTACAAGACGAATCCAAGTAACCGTAGAGCCATGTACAAGTATTATAAGCTCGATAGTAATGGCGAGAAATTGTTTGCGGAGCAACTAGATAACGATCCTAATGTACTCCTGTTTACGAAGCTAAAGAAGGGTGGATTCGTCATTGATACGCCTTATGGTGAGTATTCACCGGATTGGACGGTCATTTATAGAGCTGAAGACAATACTGCCAAACTTTACTTCATAATTGAAACTAAAATTGATAAGGAAAACAAAGACCTATCCACGGTAGAAAGACAAAAGATTCGGTGCGGTGAGCTTCACTTCAAAGCAGTTTCCCGTGATGTCATTTTTCATTGGGCCAATAGCTATAGGGATTTCATGAATAAGATTGGTAAATAAAAGGATTTTCCCTTCAGACATGCACATAAGCATGTCTGTTTTTTTGCATTTTGGGTTAGATTAGACTTGCCCAAGTTCTATTCGCTCAACACATCATTATTGTTTTAATCGCTTTTAGAAATTGAGAGGTGAAAAAACATATTTATTGTTATGGAGGTAAAGTTGGAGTATACGACTATAAGGTAGTTTAAAACAAAATTTTTTATATTAATTTGATTATCTTGAGGTGTGTATCGTTTTATTATTTTTATTGTTACCGAGTATCAGAAGATCAATATAGGATATTTATTGGATGGAACGTAGTTGAAAGTAATTACGAAAAAAAAGCGGTAAAGTATCAGGTCAGCTAAAAAAGCTACGTTTCAACTAACAAGAACAAACATTCGCTGACAACAACGTGTCGCTCCGACCGTACATAATCAGACTAGATTATCCGGGTAGGAGTGACACGTATGAACCAACCCATTTACGTGGCTATAACGGGTACCCAGCACTATTACGGAGCGGCATTTATAAAACCGGGGCAAATCATACATTTGACGAAAGACCCCGACAATATACACGATCATGAAGCCATTAGGGCGGAAATAATACCGATCGGCAAAATCGGCTACGTCGCGAATAGCGCCCATACCGTTCCGAATGGGTGTTGGAGCGCTGGGCGCATGTACGATACATTCGATCGGCACATCTGTGCAATTGTCCGTTTTATTGTGAAAGATCTGGTCATTGCCGAACTCGCGCCGGACATTGAAGAGGTGTACATCCTGAAAACGACGGAGCAAACTTCGTTCGACAGACAACACCGAGAGTTAAGCGATTATTGGGAAGGGTTGAACAGCGATTAGAATCACTGCATGTGGCTATTCACATATTTTGCGAGAACGGGAAGAGAAATTGTTTATAGATCGTCTTCGTAGAGAAATCAGCGAGTAATAATTTTTGGAACGAGTGTTGGTATTGGTGAAAAGCATAAATAGCAACTAAGTTATTGCTAATTAGAACCTGCTTTTTAGGAAATAGACTAGGAGCTGCGCGTTTTGGAAAAGGAGGTTTATTGATGGCACTATATATTTGGCGGCAACCAGACGATCCAGAAGCGGACAATCAGAAAGCTTTTGTTGATACTTATATTCGAGAAAAATTCGGCCCCACTTCGGAAGATTGGAAAGAAGGCGTTTCGGAAGCGTTATGTGCCTATTGGAAAGCCGAAGGTTACAGTTATGATCTGGAAGAAGGTGCATTTTTGTATCCAGATGAGCAAGGAAATCCTTGTACTTTTGTAAGTGATGAAGATGGTGTTTGGCTTGTTCCGTTTCCAATCGGGGAACAAAAGAAAACTCCGGATGAAGTACATGTTTACTTGCATCGTATGAAAAATACTATGAAAGCTGCCGGTGTAAAACCGTGCATTGTGAAAGATTAGGGGCAAGACAAATAATAATAATCCAGTCTAATCTTTGGGCTATATCCTGTACTGTAAGGAGTAGGAAATATGGATGTTGGTAGAGCGAAAACAATAATAGCATGCCTTTCTGATGGAATTGATCCTTTTACTGGTGAATTATTTGATACAGATAGTCCTTATCAGAATCCAGATGTTGTTAGGGCACTATATATTGCCTTGAAAGGAATTGAAAGACTAGAACAACAAGAAAAGAGGCAAAAAGATTTGCCGGTCAATAACGGAAGGCCTTGGGAACATGAGGAAGAGACCCGACTGATAGAAGCATTTGATCAAGGAATAACGATTAAGGATTTGTCTACAATACATGCTAGGACAGAAGGGGCTATAAGGTCAAGATTGATAAAGTTAGGAAAGTTGGAGTTGTTAAAGTTATAAACAGACTCACGATGAGCTATTTACTATTATATTGGATGTAATATGGATCGATTAATCGAGGTTCTTGAAGAGATTCGAGACAGTATTAAAGAAATGAATTCTAATATTGAAAAGCGTAGTTGCTCAGTAGCAATAGAATGGAGTCGTGTTCATGCACGGCTCCTTTTCATTGAACTGTATGATCAGAACGTTTGTTTCCTGACGACTTAGCGTCTTTTGATAACGCTAGAATATTTCTATAAGTACGAGTTTCCGGATGGTAGCTGATGTTACAACTCACTCGTTATAAAGGGGGTAAAACAAATGTCAACAATAATACTCGTAATTAATATGGTAACTTTTATTTTGTCTCTTGTAACGCTGATCCTGGTATTAAGAAATGTTAAGTCGAAATGAACCTACAATGTAAGAGTAACTCTTGGAGGTAATCAGGAACATACAAACTGTTTCAGAATAGTTAGCACAGAAACGACCTATTTTTCATAATGAAGCTGATTTTCAGCATGCACTTGCTTGGGAGCTGCGAGAGTTATATAAATGTAAGACTTCTTACTAGAAGGACTTTTATATTTGGAAGGACTTTTGGACTAATATGTCGAAAAATTTGGAATCCATATGATAACAAAAAGAAAGGGCTTGAGCATGAACAGCGAACTGTCTAAACTAACGGATTCCTTTGTATCGCCTCTTCTATTTATCGTCATGTGCCTCGTTGTGTATTTGGTAGCGGCAATGATTGTATTCTATCGTCTACTTCCATGGATACCTTCAGGGCTCTCCAAAGCTCTAGTCGGTTTAGGATTGATAGGCATGTTTGTTTGGTTAACTTCCAATTTTAATACGATATCCAAGCTTGTAGAAGACTTTTCAAGTACCCAAATGATCATTGGATTATTTGTATTGTTTATTATTGTGGCTGTGATAAGCGCTCTTCTATCGGGTAATAAGAAGAAAGCAAGGCGTTACAACTTCCGACCTTACTCAAGCAGCCAAAAATGAAGCCGAACAGTTCAAGGTGGATTATTGGCACGGTGCAGTATTGGAGCAAAAGCTCCGGTCATGGGGGAAATGGCAGCCTGGTGCAAAGAAAAGAACAAGCTCGGCTATGAATAAAGCCGTTCGGGAAGCAGCAGCGGGGGCGTCGTTGCCATCTTGTCCGGCGTGCGGTTCGTATATGGTACAAAGAAAAAATAAAGAAGGTAAATCGTTTTACGGTTGTTCCAATTATCCGAAGTGCAGAACGACCAAATCCATTTAATATAGAAAGTAAAGAAGACTCCTCGTTCAGGAGTCTTTCTTGTATTAACCAGAAGCCTCCTCGCTCACCATCCCTTGCCCAACCCCATAGCGCTCCAGCGCTTTACGGGATGCCTCCAGCATCCTCTTCTTCAAATAATCCCCCTCCACAACCCGCACCCGTTTCCCGAGGAAACGGATCTTGGACAGCAGATATTCCTGCTCATCCTCCAGCAACTTTACCTTTACCATATAGGTATCTTCCAGTTCATCGTACTCGACGTCCTTCTCGAAGCACGAGAGAGCGTACAGAATCCGGGACAACTCCCTGTTATAGTCGCGGACTACTTCGATGACGGCTTCGGTTTTGCGGGAGTCGAGGATTCGGCCGATTTTGTCCAGCATAGAGCCCGCATACGCCGGGCTGATCGTCCGCTGCGTAACGGAGACGATGTTCGCCAGCTTGGTGCTCATAAGCGCATGGTGCCGGAGATGATACCAGAGCAGGTACCACTCGCGCTTGACCATGGAATATTCAAGCTTGTACGGCAGGCCGTAATGATCGGAGTAAACGCGCCCGTCCTTGATCCGATAGGTCAGGCCGACGGCGTTTTTTCGCATAATATGCCGCCGCAGCGAAGGGAGGAGCGGATGGTACACCTGCTTCTCATGGCTTCGGGCTTTTTCGATCAGATGCTCGGACGTATCCATGACGTTGTCGTATTCGAGGAGGGAGCGCAGCTTGTCCAAGGTGACTGCGGAGAAGGCTTCTTTCGCTGCGGGATGCTCCAGCATCGTCTTCAGCCAAGCTCTCTCGTGGGAGGTAACCATGACGGTGCCGGAGTTCTCCAGCCGGGAGAGGATCTGGTAGTTAAAAATTTTCTCAAACAGATTCATAATACGCCTGGATCTCCTTCCATTCCGCGATCATTTCGTTCCGCAGCGAGACCGGCTCCAGCACCTCGCAGCTGGAACCGAAGCTGCGCAGCCAAGGCCTGATTTCGGTCGTTCCGTTAACGGTGATTTCATATATAAACGTCTGCTCGTCCTCGTCCACGATTTTTCCCCATTGCCCCTGCAGCAGCACCCGTTCCTTTACGAAGTTGGACTTGCTGTCCTCCGGATTGTAAAAGCGCGCCCGAACCTTAACCGGCCGGCCGGTATCGATCAGCCAGCTGTACCGGATTTTCTCCTCCAGCCCGGCCGCTTTCGCGCGGAACAATTCCTCGCCGACCTGCTCGTCCTCCTCGATCTGCGTAATGCCTTCCATCCGGTATTTCCGGATCCCGTCCCGTTCGCTCGAAAGCAAATACCACCGGCCGTATTGGTGGTCGTACACGACCTTGAGCGGCAGCGTCTTAATCAGCCGGCCGCTCGTTTCCCGCTCGAAGAGCGGGTTCGTGTTTTTGGAGGCGTAGCTTTTCTCGGACTTCGGCGAAAAATACAAAAACTGCACTTTGCGCCGTTGCCGGATCGCGCTGAGCAGCGTGAACAAATGCGCTTCGTCCAGTATCCGGGAATGGTAGTGATATTTATAGAGAAAAGGCTCGATCGCATGCAGCTCCATCCCGCCGCGCTGCAGCTGCTTTTTCAGCCCGTCTCGCAGCAAGTAGCCTTGTACGGAAGGAACTAAAGTGTTGGCCATGACGTCCACGAAATCGTAAAGGTCGATAAGCTCATCGTCCGACAGCTCCCGCACCAGATCGTTGTTTACCCGGTAACGGTACGGGCGCGAGGCCGATTCTTTTCGGATGACGCCGACCTCCTCCAGATACTTCAGATCGGAGCGGATCGTTTTTTCGTCCGGAAAAAGAAGACCGTCCGGCATGCCGCCGGAGCAAATATCCAGCAGCTCCATAGCTGTTAGAGCTTGTTCGTTCATGGCTCCGAGCAGGAGGGAGATGCGGTGGCTTTCCGACTCTTTGACGGACTTGGCCCGGTACAGGAACAGCAGCATCGGATCGGCGGAGTCGTAGTAGCTGTACCGGATCGTTTCGGCCAGTTCCCGGCTTTGCTCCTGCGGCAAATGCCGGTGCACGGCGCTCACGATTTCCTTCAGCTTGCGGATCGTTTTATCGAACGTATGCACCGATATGCCCAGCCGGTCCGCGAACTGCTGCCGGTTGAATGCGCCGCTGGTCAGGACGAGCATGCGCAGGAATTGGATCTCTTTATCAAAGCTTTCCTTGGCCAAAATGGAATCCTCCGTTCCGTTCTCGATTGTCGTCTTTTTATTGTAGCAGAGGAAGGCGCGGTTTGGACAAATTGGGAAAGTTCTCTTTGTCGTAATACTTTCGCCAAGTTTGGTTGACCGAAAATAAGCAAAGATAGATACAGAAAGCACGGCAAAGGAGGTATCCGCAATGAGCGACGTTCAACAACAAATCCTAAACGAACTGCAGCGAATCGAGCGGGAGGAAAACGTGCGAATTTTGTACGCCTGCGAATCGGGCAGCCGAGCCTGGGGCTTCCCGTCGAAGGATAGCGACTACGATGTTCGTTTTATATACATTCGGCCGGTAGAGTGGTATTTATCTATTTTGGAGAAGCGGGATGTCATCGAGAGGCCGATCAGCGACATGCTGGACATCAGCGGCTGGGATTTGAGGAAGGCTTTAACGCTGTTCCGCAAATCCAACCCGCCGTTACTGGAATGGCTGCAGTCTCCGATCGTTTATAAAGAGAACTATTTGGTTGCAGAGCGGATCCGCCGCATGTCTCCTTACACGTTCTCCCCGAAGTCCTGCATGTATCACTATTTGCATATGGCCAAAGGAAACTACCGCGACTACCTGCAAGGGGAGCGGGTGAAAATCAAGAAGTACTTTTATGTGCTGCGACCCGTCTTGGCATGCGAATGGATCGAGAAATATAATGCAATGCCTCCGATCCAATTTGACCGGCTTGTCGAAGATATCGTACCGGACGGCAGCGAGCTTCGGAACGTTATTCACGAGCTGCTGACTCGCAAAAAAGCGGGAGAAGAGATGGACTACGAGCCGCGAATTAATCCGATTAACGATTACTTGGAACAAAAAATCGCTTATTTTGAACGGACGGCGCCGCGCATGCAGGCCGCTGACGGCATGCAAGACGAACGTCTGGATGCGCTGTTCTGCTTATCGCTAAAGGAAGTGTGGGGATAGGTTCGATGTTATTATTTTTCGAAAAAGCGATACGCTCGCCATGGGCCGGTAAATCGTCCATTTACGCATATATTCGCGGGCAAGGAGATACGGTAGGCGACGCGTTGCCGGATGATGAGGAATATTGGGCCGGAAGCCGGATACGTTGGGTGGCCGGAGGGCAGGACGGAGCGATGAGTCACCATGCGGCTTCGGACGGCAAGGCGGACGAGGCTCGCGAACTGGCGAATCTGTTGGCCAAACATTCCAGAAAGCCGAGAAATGCAACGAGGAAGGAATTGTACATCAAGGTTCTGAAGGCCGATATAGCCGGCATCATTGACGATGTATTGGACGTGATTCGCAACCATTCAGACGTACAATGGGAATCCGTATTTCATGAGGCGGTATGGCTCTCAGAAAACGGAGCTCACCGCAACGCGGTTAAATTCGGAATCGCGTTATTGGGTCTTTTTCAAAACGAACAAGCGAAAGAGCTGCTTCTTACCCTGGGCAAACACGAAGAATTTACGCTCTATGCCGCGGTCGCCATACAGAATGGCATGAAGAACGGCAACGAAGTGCTTTTCGAGTTAGCTAAGAGCGTTCATGGATGGGGTAAAATTCATATCGTCGAAAGGTTGGAGCCGACAAGTCCGCATATGAAAGACTGGCTTTTGCGCCATGGCTGTTCTAACACCGTCATGAACGAATACTTGGCCTGCGTCTGTGCCAGAAAAGGCGACCTAAAGGAGGCGCTGTCTTCCGATCGGGTAGACAAAGACTTGTTTGAGGGCGCAACCGACATCGTCGAAGCGTTATTATACGGGGGGCCCGCCGAAGACATCGACGATTACGAGCATGCCCCGAAAGTTTTATCCGATTATGTTAGGCTTGCACGGGAGATGTACTCAACCGTTAAGCACTTATCCGTCATGCTGGATATCCGCGACTTTTTGAATTCAGATGAAAAGAAGTGGACTGAGCGTATGCAGTCGGGATGGACGGAGCGGCTAAGAGGGGCTGTTCTGGAAAGCTGCCAATCGATTATCTCCCGATCCGGGTGGGGAAGCACCGTGATGGACGCGGTACGTTCAAGCGATACGTTAGAGCACTACTACGGCGTTACTTGCTCACGGAAGCTTGGCATCGACATTTGGGAGGAGCTCTTCGCCCAGCTTGTTGCGAATCCGGCTCTTAATAATTACTTGGAGCTTATGAAGTCCGATGATCCGAATCGGATACGGAAGTTGGTGCAATTCGCCGAGGAGCGGCTGCCGCTGCGACACATCGCCTCGGGACCCGCGGATGAATTCGGGCTTGGGATAGAATTTGAAGCGCATGCCCGTCTCGGAAGCCTATTGCAAAGCCTGGATCGTCATGAGGGTGTTGGCAAACAACTTATCTTGACCGGTCTGAACAGTCCGGTCGTCAGCAACCGAAATATGGCACTTAATGCTCTGGAGGGCTGGAATATCGCTTCTTGGGGAGAAGAACTCCTCCAAGCGGTTACACGATTGGAGGAGGAAGAACCCGTCGATTCAGTCAAGGAACGCATACGCAAGTTAATGGAAGACAAAGGAATATCATTATGATTGATGAATGTTATTACAGGAGTTGAACTAATCAATGGCATATCAAAATATAGACGGGGTGCTCGTATGGGGGAACCCCGACGCGGGCGCCCTTGCCCAAGCGAAAACATGCGCGGAAACCGGCAACGTGGTTCAAGCGCTGCTGATGGCGGACCATCATAAAGGGTACAGCCAGCCGATCGGCGGAGTTGTCGTGTACGACGGACAAATCTCCCCTTCTGGCGTGGGCTACGATATCGCCTGCGGGAACAAAGCGGTGCGAACCGGCTTGTACGCGAACGAGATCAAACCGCGCTTGCCGCAAATTATGGACGAAATCGCGCGGAACGTCTCCTTCGGCGTGGGCCGCGTCAATAACGAGAAGGTCGATCACGATCTGTTTGACGATCCGGATTGGGCGGTGTACGCGGCGGTCGGCAAGCAGGAACACGACAAGCTGAAGGCGCTGGCCCGCGATCAGCTCGGCACGGTGGGCAGCGGCAATCATTTCGTCGATTTGTTTGAGGAGCGGGAGACGGGCCGGGTATGGATTGCCAACCATTTCGGAAGCCGGGGCTTCGGGCATAAGACGGCAAGCGGTTTTATCAATTTGGCCGCAGGCCGGGCTTTTCTCGCTAACGCTCCGGGCGAAAAGATGGATCAGCCGCCCGTGCTTCTCGAACTCGACAGCGAGCTTGGCGACATGTACTACCGCGCGATGAGGCTGGCCGGACGTTACGCTTATGCCGGGCGGGATTACGTGATCGCGAAAGTGTTATCGATACTTGGGACGGAAGCGGATCTGGAAGTGCACAACCATCATAACTATGCATGGAAGGAAACGCATAACGGCAAGGAAGTTGTGGTTGTCCGCAAAGGAGCGACACCGTCCGCGCCCGGCCAGACCGGTTTTATCGGCGGCAGCATGGGGGATATATCCGTCATTGTCAAAGGGAAAGACAGCGCGGAGAACCAAGACGCCTATTACAGCACCGTTCACGGCGCGGGCCGGATTATGAGCCGGACGCAAGCGGCCGGCAAGATGAACTGGAGAACCCGCACCCGAAGCGGCGGTCAAATTACGACGGAGCAGATGCTGCAAGCCGTTCGGAGCTACGGCGTCGAGCTGCGCGGCGCGGGCACGGACGAAAGTCCGTTTGTATACCGGAGGCTCCAAGAGGTGCTCGACGCGCATGCCGAAACGGTCGAGGTGCTGCATGTGCTGAAGCCCATCGGCGTTTGCATGGCCGGTGCGGACGAATTTGATCCGTATAAGGACTGATTGAAAGCTTTTTGAGTCTGGGGGTACTTTTCGATGTTCCTTTTTTCATGTCGTTTCATCACGCCTAGCCTGTAAAGGATGAAATTTCCCTTGGCGCCTGTACAGGCTGGGCCTTATCCCAAGGGGCGTGATGGAATGAAAAGCAAAAATAAAAATCGTAGTCGGGCGTATTACCGGCATCATCGAAAAAGGGTAATTCAGAGGAAGAGTAAGATTGCAAAGCAAATCGGTTGGCATGAATCAAAGCCCGGAAAATTGGCTAAAGGAAAAATTCACTGTTCATGCTATTACTGCAATGAAAAGACAAGAAATTGGGGATTGCCCAAATCCGATCTTGTAAGACTTAAAGGCTTGGATGACCTCGAATAGATTAAGATGCTTGGGCGGGTAGGATAGTGAATGCTGTCGTCCTTGTTTATGCTCCATGCGGTGGCGCGTGGGACGTTTGCGCAAAACGCGGCAACGGCCCGGACGGTATTCACGGTGGAGGAAGGCATTAAGCCGTTTGACACGGACCGTATCAAGGCAAATTTTATGGTTTAACGTTAGGCCACACGTGCAGCTAAGGATTGCGGCTCGTGTGGTCTTTATTTTTTTCCAAAAAAGTCCTTGACTATTCTCTTTAAAATGTCATAATGATAATATCAAATTGATAATAATAAAAAAGAAAGGTGACCTACCCGATGAACGCCTCCGATAATCAATCAGGCTACGATCCGAAAAAATACCGGACGCCGGACGGCGCTCCGAGCGATATCGTCATCTTTACGATTACGTCGACGGAGCGGACGACGGCGAAAAAAGCTTTGCCGATCCGCGAGCTGCAGGTGCTGCTCATTCGCCGCAAAGAATGGCCGTTCGTGGGGCAATGGGCCTTGCCCGGCGGGTTCTGCAAGGAAACCGAAAGCATGTACGAATGCGCGCTGAGGGAACTGCAGGAAGAAACGGGCGTCACCGACGTCCATATGGAAAGTTTGAACGTTTACAGCAAGCCGGGGCGCGACCCGAGAGGCTGGATGATCTCGCACGCTTTTTACGCTTTGGTGCACGATAAGTGGCTGGCGGCCCGGAGGGCCGACACCGACGCAATCGACGTGCGGCTGTTTCCCGCCGAGGAAGCGCTCCGGATGGAGCTGGCTTTCGACCACCGCGACATTCTGCGGGATGCGTTAAACAAGGTGCGCGAGCAAATGCTCACGACGACGATCGCCAAGGAGTTTCTGCCGGAGGAGTTTACGATTGGGGAGCTGTACCAGGTTATTCGGACGGTTGTGCCCGACTTCGAGGAACCGAACTTTATGCGCAAAATTACGTCTACCCAAAGCCGCAAAGGCATTATCGAGGAAGCGAAGGACGCGGGCGGCCAGCCGAAAATGTCCAACCGCTACTCGCAACGGCCGGCTCAGCTTTACCGTTTTACCGACTGGGTTCCGCGGCTGTCCATCTATAGCTAAGGCGCTGCTTGGGCGCTTCTCTTTTTACTCTTTAATAATGTCAATTTGACAATCTAACACAAAGCACTTATTCCATGAGGAGGAGTTACTATGAAAAAAGGCTGGACGTTGCTCATAGCGTCCGTATGGATGGCGGCTATCGCGGTGTACACCTCATCGACGACGCTGGAGGTCGTCGCGACCGCGACGGGTCTGCTGTCCGTTTGGCTGACGGCCCGCGAGAACATTTGGGCTTGGCCGGTAGGTCTCGTCAATGTCGGCTGTTTTTTCTTTATGTTCGAGGAAGCGAAGCTGTATGCGGATATGACGCTGCAAATTTTCTTTTTTATTCTTAGCGTATACGGCTGGGCGGTCTGGCTGATGAAACGGGAAGGAGCCGACGTACGGCCGACCCGCAGAATTAAGATGGGAACGGCGGTCTGGTTAGGCGCTCTGGCGGTTGTTTTGTCGGCCGTGTGGGGGTACGTGTTGGAGACGTATACGGATGCATCGATTCCGTACGCCGATGCGTTTATCGCAACTTTCAGCCTTGTCGCACAATATTTGCTTTCGTCCAAAGTGCTGGAGAACTGGATTTGCTGGGTGGCTGTTGACGTTATGTCGATCGCGATGTACGCGTACAAGGAGCTTTATGCGCTGTCATTTTTATATGTGATCTTTCTGCTGATCGCCGCATCCGGTTACGTATCGTGGAGACGGGAGCTTCGCCAGCGTGAAAGGGGGTTAACCGTATGGCAGGCCGAGAGCGCACCACGGGTTTGACGTTAGGGAAGTTTGCGCCGCTGCATCGCGGGCATCAGCTGATGATCGAGCAGGCCATCCGGGAAACGGACGAGGTGATTGTCGTCATTTACGATTGCCCGGAGACGATCGATATTCCGCTGAACGTCAGAGCGGACTGGATCCGGACGCTGTATCCGCAGGTAGAGGTGATCAAGGCTTGGGACGGACCTTCGGAATCCGGCAATACGCCCGAGATCAAAAAGCTGCAGGAGGACTATATTTTAAGCAAGCTGGGCGGGAGGAAGGTAACGCATTTTTACTCCAGCGAATTTTACGGCGAGCATATGAGCGCGGCATTAGGGGCGGTGGACCGCCGGGTCGATCCGTCCCGGCAGCAGATGCCGGTATCGGGAACTCAGGTGAGAGAGGCGCCTTACGAGAACCGGCATTTCGTTGATCCAGTCGTATACCGGGATATGATTACGAAGGTAGTGTTCCTCGGGGCGCCTTCGACGGGCAAAACGACGTTGGCCGCCCATATGGCCAAGTGTCACCGTACGGTATGGATGCCGGAGTACGGCCGCGAATATTGGGAAAAGCATCAGACGGACCGAAAGCTTAGCCTCGGCCAGCTCGAGGAAATCGCGGACGGGCATCTCGAAAGGGAAGAACGTCTCGTGCAGGAGGCGCGCGGCACTCTATTCGTCGACACGAACGCGATCACGACCTATATGTTCTCGCTGGATTACCACGGCGATGCGACTCCCCGCTTGACGCAGCTGGCCGAGGAGGCGGCGTCGAGGTACGATCTTGTCTTCGTATGCGATGCGGACATTCCGAACGACGATACATGGGACCGTTCGGGGGACGTGCATCGGCAGCTGTTTCAGAAGAAGATTTTGGCCGATCTTCGAGTCAGGCGAATTCCGTATTTTGGGCTGAGCGGCACGCTGGAGGAGCGGGCGGAGAAGGCAAGCCGGATTTTGGCAAGCTTTCGCAAATACCGCAGCCTGGGGGAAACATTATGGCCGGAGCCGAATTAAGGCCGAGTGTACGTCAGAAGGAGGAGAAGTAAATGGGGGATTATGGACGGCTGCTGAACCGGATCAAAGGCGGCCTCTACGGTGTGGCGGTAGGAGACGCCTTGGGAGGAACAACCGAATTTATGACGCCGCACGAAATTAAGGAGAAGCACGGATACTTGACCGAGATCATCGGCGGCGGCGTATGGAGGCTGGAGCCCGGCGAAGTGACGGACGATACGATGATGACGTTATGCGTTGCCGAGGGGCTGCTCGTTAACCCGGACGATCCGCGCGAAGCGATTGGGACCCGGTTTATCGAATGGTACGGGACGAAGCCGAAGGATATCGGGAACATTATCCGTCAATCGCTGCGCAACTACGAAGGCGATTGGTTTGAGGCGGCTTTTCTGGCGCACATGGATTTGGGGCAAAGCGCGGGCAACGGTTCCTTGATGCGCTGCCTGCCGGTTGCGATGGCATACACGGATTTAAAGGATATCGAGCGGATCTCGCGCATGCAGTCCAAAATGACCCATTACGACGAACGCAGCGGCGAAGCTTGCGTTCTCTATAACCGTATCGCATACCGACTGCTGCATGGCGAACCGCTTGCGGATGCCGTCCGGCGGGAGCTGCAGGGCACGATGTACGAGGATTTGCTTCACTCCGAGCCGAATTGCGAGCCCGGCGGTTTTGTCGTGCATACGTTCCGTTGGGTCATTCATCTGGTGCTGCATTCGTCGAGCTTCGGGGAAATCGTTCAAAAGGCCGCGAATCTAGGCGGCGACTCCGATACGATCGGAGCGATCGCGGGCGGGCTTGCGGGCGTCTATTACGGGTACGACGGCATTCCGGCCGAATATGCGGAAGCGATCTTGGTGAAGGAACGTCTGGAAACCGCGGCCGTCCGGCTGTTGGAGCTACGATTGAGCCGAATGTGATTGAGGGATATCTGCTTACTCCTCATATCGAAGTACACGGGGCTGCCATGACAGCTTGAGCAAGCTCGGGCAGAGAAGGCGGAGAAGCGTGTAGGCTTCAAGGGGCGAATATTGTGAATCAGGGTGGATAATGTCCGAGAAGAAGATGAATAAACTAAACGAAAAGACACCGGCGCTTTAATGCCGGTGTCTTTTAGCGCTTTAACTCTGCGCGGCAACTCAAATGTCGGCAGCTGGAAGATTCATTGTCTAAAACTCTATTTCATGAACAAGCTTGCCAACGCAATCGGGTATCGGTAAATACGATAGAGTTTTCGTTGTTTGGGTGGGGAATTTTGGTTAATCTATAGGTGTCTCCCAAGAATAATAAAAGCGCTTTATTGATGCTAGACTTAATAGTAGACACAGATTAAACTGATGAAATGACTAACATCGGAGGACTGTG
>NZ_JBHUMY010000019.1:0-21095 GCF_042685365.1 Paenibacillus thailandensis
CAATACGACGTACATGATGGCCTTTTTCTTCATTCTCTCAGCTCTCCCGTTATATTCTCTCTTTTATATGGAGTTATCGAATGGCCGGCAAATTACGATTGTATAAATCCGCGTTCCATCGCTTCGATCTGCCGGCTCAGCATAAACGCTTGAAGTCTGGCGATCTCCGCTTTGGTCTCGTATTGCTGTACTTGAAAAGCAAAATCGTTCAAATCGTGCGCGGAAATCAAACCGTATTCGTACCGGAGCTTCATCTTCTCGTAATCTCTTCGCTGCTCTTCCAAAACGCGGGCCGCTGCCGCATAGCTGCTATAAGCATTGTCCGCTTCGGTGTAAAGCGATTCGATCGCCTTGCGGAGATCGGTCTTGGCCTGATCGGCCTGCTTTTCCGCCAGCTCTACGCTTGTCTGCAAATAACTGTCGCCGTAACTGGTGGACGTATCGGTGTGATCCTTCTCCCATTCGGCCTGGTTAATGTTGTTGTACAACCGTTTCAGTTCAAACGACCCGGCAAGTATCGTTTCCGTATCCGTCCGATCCGCTGCCGCAGGCACGGTAAACTCGACCGGCTCCAGCGACACATCGGGATTGTAAGCTATGCCTAAATCGAAGGAAAGCTGAACGAGGCCAAGCTGGTAGTTGTTAGACACCGTCTTTAAAGAATCTTTTTGTGCCGCAATTTGACGCTGCAGTTGTTCGATATCGTCGGCGGACGCCATGCCAGCCTGCTGCAAGGCTTCCGCCTTCGCGACATCCCCTTCCAGCACTTCAATGTAGTCTTCCAGAAGCTCGATTTGCTTCCGCTCTCCAAGCAGCTGAATGTATTGTCCCGTCATCTGGAGGGCAATACCTTCTTTTGCTTCCGCCTGATCGAGCTCCGTATTGGCGCGGTTGTTTTCCATTTGCTTGGCGGCTACTTCCGCCTGGTTGCGCTGGGAGGCAATCAGCCCGTTCATTCCCTCTATCATGCCGATCATGCCCTGCATAAGGCCGTTGGTAATCGCATTGTTCTCAACGACAGGGCCAAGCCACAACAATTGATCCGGCGTCGCGTCCTCCGGGATTTGATAATCCGGATCGGACAATATGCTTCCGGCCGAGCCGGGAAGGGCGTAATTGGGCGGCTCCGCTTCTTCGAGATCGTCGGCCGTTTTCTCCAGATCCTTCTGCTTTTGTCCAAGCGCTTCATACTTGAGCTCCAGCAGCGCCAAATTGTCGGAATCGTTAATGGCCCGGCTGAGCGCCGTTTCCAGATCGAGACTATCGACCCGCTCGAGCTCGCCTTCATCCGCAAACGACGAATCCAAAGCGGCATCTGCGGCTGCCGTATCCTCCGCGCTGCTTGAAGCGAATGCCGGCTGGGCGCAAGCGATAGCCATCGCCGCTATTGTTCCGTATACGATCGTTTTTCTCATCCATTCCCATCCTCCGTATGTCTGCTTGTTTACGTGTGTATGTAAAACCAACCCTCAATTTGATTGAACGATTGGTGAATTAAAAAGCATAAAAAATTTCGTTCGCACTTGAGCTTTACCGACTAACCCAATTGATTGAACGATTGCGCAACGAAATTATACTTCGGCTGGATATATCCGTCAATAATAAAAACAAAGACGACATCGTTTCAAAAACATTGTCGTCTTACCGATTATTGTTCCGTCGGTTTCCACAAATCCATCAAATAACGGATAAGCTGTTTGCGGTAATTGGACGGGTCGAATTCTCCGAGCAAATTAAGGCCGATAAAAGTGTCGCTAAAAATGAGCATAGACATGGTCATCATTTGGACGGCGCCCATTTTAAAATCTATTTTCCGGATTTCGCCTTTTTCATAACGGCGTTCCAAAAAATCGGTGAGCCAGTTCACTCTCTCCCGAATCATGGAGGAGAGCTGCACGATTTCCCTTAAATCCAAAATATCGCTTTCGCGAATAAGGATCCGCATTAATTCCTTATCGGTCATAAATAGCTCCTGCGCTCTCGTGAACACAAGATTTAATACGTCTTCGAGCGGCATTTGCTCGGTTTCTTCGTTCGTCTGATTCAAAATCTTGATTCGATTCTCGAAACTCTCTTGCAATAAAACCAAAAGGATTTCTCTCTTGCCGCCCGGAAAATAATGATAGAGGATACCGTCCCCCATATTTAATTTACGGTTAATCGCGCGAACCGGGGTGGCATGATATCCTTTCTCCGCAAACAAGGACTTGGCGGCGGCGAGCAGCTTCTCGCGGGTTTCGGCTGCTTGCTCCTGCCGCAAGTTACGTTCAACATACTCTTTCATATTGACGTAGCCTCATTTCATTGAACATTTGTTGAACGAAATTATAGCTTAGTTGTTCCGTTATGTCAATTCGTTCCGGAACATCTCCCGTATGCCGGGCGCTTGGCTAAATCGCAAGACCGCTTGAGGCTAGCCACCAACGATTGGCGGCTAGCCTTTCAGGAGCTTAGCCATCAACTGCGCCCGGTTTGTGACGCCGTATTTCCGGTATATGGCGCCGACATGCTTTTTAACCGTCACAATGCTGAGATAAACCTCAGCGGCGATTTCCGCGTTCGTCCGGCCTTCCGCCATTAACCCGGCAATTTCAGCCTCCCTCTCTGTCAGCGGCTCCTCCGGCTTCGCGATGCCGCCGCCGGCGCCGACCGAACGTTCGGCAGCCGCTTGAGGCTGCTCTACCCCTTGCAGCATTCGAACGGCGTAATCCAGAAAGCCGCTGCCCTGCAGCTGCAGCTCGTAAACCTGGGCCCATTTTGCCGCTCCGTAGGCATCGTGAACCGCACCGCTTACAGGCTCGAAGCCGACGCTCCGGTGGCTGTCCTCATAAAACTTAACGGGAGGCGGGGATGCGGCGATAATATCGAATTCATATAAGCAGTCCAGCATCAAGCCGAAAGATTGATGCCGCAGCCCGTCATCGGCCATATTTGCAATATCGATCGTCCGGATAAAAGCGCTTTTATTCTGAAGCAGCTGTTTCAGCGTCTCCGGCCGCTGGGCTCGCAGGTAGGACGCCGTATAGCGGTCTTCGCGCAGCTTTGCGACCGTATGCGGGGTGATCGGCCAAATGACCGCAAGACCCAGCACTTCCTCCGTCTCGCCGACAAGCAGCTTGACAATGGACCGGCGGTCCTGCAGCTCCCGCAGCCCGATATCCCGGATTCGGAGCAGACTTTCCTCCCCGCTCAATTCGTAACGGAACACCTCTCCGTTCTCCGGGTGGCCGCATACGATTTGCTGCGTCCCGGCTTCCGTCCGCCTACGGTCCAAATAAGCGGCTGCGCGCGCCACGCGGGAGGCGTCGAGCGGTACCCAGCGGTATCCTTCGTCCGCTCTCATATGAAAGTGGGCTTTCAATATCGGATGCTCGGCATAATAAAGCAAATCGGTCATGCTCGCATCCATCGCCCCTGCGGCGTGTCTCGCCTCATAAAGCCGGCAAAGCACGTACGACGCGGCACGCTTGCGCACCTCCCCGTAACGCACCGGCTCTCTGCGCTTGAAGCGCCATTCCAGCGCTTCCTTCAGCTGCGGCTGCAGCGCCCATCCCGTCGCTGTCCGCTCGGCATACCAGCTTCCGATAAGCCTTTCAAACGCAGTTGAGGATACGGCTTTTCCGTATACGGCAGCTAAGCTTTCCCGATTGAAAACGCGCAGCACGGACGCATAGGAAAGCAGTTCCCGCATCTCCTCGTCCGGGATCTCCCGCAGCCAGTCCTCCACGACCTGCTCGAACAACTCGGCGTGCGCCGCCGCGTCGTACGGCCAACGGTCTCCCCGCTCGCGGATTGCCTCCGCCGCCAGAGCCATCGTAAGCGGATGCCCTTTCGACGCCAGCCACAGCCGCTGTGCCATCTCTGCGTCAAGCCCGCAGCGGGCCGCATAACGGCTTACTTCCCGCTCGCTCAGCCTGCCAAGCGGCATCGTGGCGGTCAGGTGCCCCCATTCGGCAAGCGATTGCCGATGGCTGAACGCCCTTCCCGCCATGACCACCTTGACATGCATGCCAAGACGCGGAAAGAACGCCGAGCCGAGCCATTGCTCGAGCCGTCCGGCTCCATCGCAGGCATCGAGGCAGAGAACGATCCGGGTGGAAGCGTCGCCGCCGCCATTGTTCAAAGCATGAAGGCACGCCTCCAATAGCGAGGACTCCCGGCTTCCCGAGCCGGCCTCAGGCGCAGCGTCGCTTGCTTCGGCGGGCAGCTTCGCCGATGGAAGCTCTTTAGCCAGCGCCGTCAGCCATTCGACCGGCTTCATACGCACGGAAGCGTCCGCATCCAGCCATACGATCCCCCGCTCCTTGGCCTCCCGTCTCCACAGCTTCAACAGGAAGGTTTTGCCGATGCCGGCCGGCCCGGTTACCCGGAGCAGCGGCTTATGCGCAAAGCCGCCGCTCCCGTTCAAAAAATGATGAAAATCGTTTTGTTCCTTCTCCCTGCCGACGATCAATCTCCGCTCCCAATCGTCCAGGTTTTCGCCCCATGTACGCGTTCTCTTAGGTATATCGTTCATCTCGATCACCGTTAACCTAATCCCATTTTAGTTCAAAGTATACCAAAGTCCGATACTATCGTGTAGCCAAATCGATACTGCAGCAGACTGCCGGGGAAGCGTTCATCCCTGTATGTTTTAAGGAGACATTCCAATTCATTTCGCACATCAAGGAGGTCCCGATGAAAGATATCTACTCGAATTTTCATTCGTTCGACAAGGCTGGACAAGACAGGCTGAAACAGGCCGAATGGCTGACCGGCTCGGAAATTTTGCTGCGTTCCCTGTTGCTTGAAGGCGTCGACTGCGTATTCGGCTACCCTGGCGGGGCCGTTCTGTACATCTATGACGCCATGCACGGGAACAAAAGCTTCAACCATGTGCTGACCCGCCATGAGCAGGGGGCGATCCACGCTGCCGACGGATACGCAAGATCAACCGGACGCACGGGCGTCTGCCTGGCAACGTCCGGGCCCGGCGCGACCAATCTGGTCACCGGAATCGCCACCGCCTATATGGATTCGGTGCCGCTGGTCGTCATTACCGGCAATGTGCCCTCCGATCAGATCGGTACCGACGCGTTCCAGGAAGCCGACATCGTCGGCATTACGATGCCCATTACGAAGCACAGCTTCTTCGTACGCGATGCCGGCGATATCGCCAGAACGGTGCGGGAGGCGTTCTATATCGCGGGAACGGGCCGAAAAGGCCCCGTGTTAATCGACATTCCGAAGGATGTATCCGCTTCGCGGGCGCTCTATGAATATCCCGAGCAGCTCCAACTGCCCGGCTATCGGCTGCTTCCCGACCCTTCGGACGGGCAGATCGACGCTATCATGGACCTGCTCTCCGGCGCCTTGCGCCCGGTCATCCTCGCCGGGGGAGGCATCGTGCACGCCGATGCCTCCTCCGAGCTAATCGCCTTCGCGGAGAAGGCGTCAATCCCCGTCGTCACGACGCTTATGGGACTCGGCGGCTTCCCAAGCAGCCATCCCTGCTGGATCGGGATGCCGGGCATGCACGGAACTGTCGCCGCGAACCGGGCGCTTGTCGAAACCGACTGCCTGATCTGTCTGGGCGCCCGCTTCGACGACCGCGTCACGATGAGGCTGGACGGCTTCGCTCCGAATGCCGCCGTAATTCACGTCGACATTGATGCGGCCGAGCTCGGCAAGATCGTTCCCGCCAAGTTGAAGCTTGCCGCCGACGCCAAAGCCGTTCTGACGCTGCTCAATAAGCGGAATATAGACCGAAGACGCTACGAACCGTGGCTGCAATGCCTTCGGCAGCTGCGGGAGGCCGAGCCGCTTCGTTATGACGACCGGGATCCGGCCGCCTTGAAGCCGCAGTTCGTCATCGAGACGATCTGTGAAACGACAGGCGGACGCGCCATTGTAACGACCGACGTCGGCCAGCACCAAATGTGGACGGCGCAGTTTTACAGCTTTACGTATCCCCGCTCCTTCATTACCTCCGGCGGACTCGGCACGATGGGATTCGGCCTGCCGTCGGCGATCGGCGCTCAGATCGCCAATCCGGATGCGCTTGTCGTCTCCGTCAACGGGGACGGCGGTATCCAAATGTGCGCCCAGGAGCTGGCCATCTGCAGCATCCACCGCATCCCGGTTAAAATCGTCATCTTGAACAACCGGACGCTGGGCATGATCCGCCAATGGCAGGAGGTTATCTACGAAGGACGGCACAGCCATATCGATCTTTCCGGCAGCCCGGATTTCGTCAAGCTGGCCGAAGCCTACGGCATAAAAGGGCTGCGCGCCGACAACAAAGCGGACGCCGTACGGATTTGGCACGAAGCGTTAGCCCATCCGGGCCCGGTTCTGCTCGATTTCTGGATCGATCCGGACGAGCTTGTGCTGCCCATGATCCAGGTTGGCAGCACTTTGTCCGATATGCTTACGATGCGGGATATGGACCTCAAGCACAATGAAAGGAGCAGCCGTCATGAGCAATAAACAGCCGGGAGCATTGGAGGCGAGCCGGGAGGCTTATATATTCTCCCTTCTTGTGCAGGACAGCCCCGGTGTCCTGCAACGGATTTGCGCGTTATTGACGCGGCGGGGAATCAATATAGCCAGTATTGCGGTCGGCCGAAGCGAGGAAAGCGGCCTGTCGCGCATCACGCTGCAGACGACGCCGGACGGACGCGCTTCCTCCCTCCAAATTCGGCATCAGCTCGGCAAGTTGATCGATGTTCTTGCCGTCGAGCCTTTGGAGGCGGAAAGCTGCGTAAGGCGCGAGCTGGCCCTCATCAAGCTTGCCGACACAAACGAAGCGTTGCTTCTCATCGGCCCGCATCAGCAGCAGGGTACGGTCACGCTCCTTGAACGGAACAATGGCATGCTGCTCCTTCAAGCCGCTGCAGCCCCCGAGCGGCTTCAGGCGCTCCTTGAGGAGCTGCGCCCGCTCTCTCCGCTGCGGGTTGTCCGGAGCGGCATACTGGCTGAATGTCTTTAAACCGGCATCGTCAGAACTGTTTAGCATGGACATTTTGTCCAAAATGAGCGTTAATGCTAGTAACCGACCGGTATAAAAAAGGTACCCATAGCCCGCACCTAATTTATAGGGCGAGAGTCTATGGGTACCGGTTATAAGAGGCGGTTAAATGGTGTCGTAAAGGCTTCCAGTGTCTATTACTTGAGCAAAGGTATCCTGTAATGACGCCATAAAAGTATCGTGAACGGTTTTTGCAGGGATCACGTTATCCTTCCATACTAAATCTCTGGTCGTACACGCTTCGCCGAGCAATATTACTTCATAGCCCAATCGATGTGCGGTTCTCACAGTCGAATCAATACAGATGTGGCTCATCATGCCGCCAATGACTAACCGCGTTACGTTAATCGATTCAAGATAGGATTGTAATTCCGTTTGAAAAAAGCTGTCCGGAGTATGTTTAACAATCACTTTTTCGCCAGCTTGGGGTTTTACTCGTTCATGGATTTCGATGCCTTCCGTATCGGGAAGAAAAAATGTAGCGTTATTCTCTAGAAGAATACACTGGATGTGAACAACAGGCAAACCCTTTTCCCGGAATAACGACAACGCTTCCTGGGCATGGGTTGCCGCCTGATCGGTGTTGAATAACTCGTTTCTGCCTCCTTTAAAATAATCGTTCTGAATGTCTACCAATACTAACGCGGTATTCATGTTACACGGCTCCTCTGCTCGTAGTATAAATTGTTTCTACAAGCATTATAATTTCGGTATAGTGAACCGTGAATTACCCACTTTTTTGTAGGTATGGGCAATGAATTCAATTTTTATATCGGATGCCTTTGCGATCCAGAAGTTCGGTTTGACCCCGTTCCACCATATATTCAATGCCGATCTCTTGCATAATCAGTACCGCATCCAGCAGCTTTCTCCCGCGGTCCGTAAGATAGTATTCGACATGCAGCGGATAACCTTCCGTTTTGATTTTATCAACGATCCCGCAAGCTTTAAGTTCTTTTAAATGCTGCAGCAGCATCTTTTGGGTTATCTGGTCGATATCCCGCTCCAGTTGAGCCAAGGACGTATTCCCGTTTCTCAATTGAAATATGATCATTGTTTTCCATTTACCTTTGATGATGTCATGAACGATCTCTAGCGGGCATGTACAGATCTCTCGAATTATCATAGAATTCACCTCTATCCAATGATATCAAAAGCGCTCGGGGGGAATAGGGGAGGGGTCTGTTTAATACAAAAAATACCATTTGTAATGTAACTGTAACATTCACTTCATCTTACTTTCATGTTCATTTCTTATAATGAACTCATGACCCCCCTTTATTATATATTCTCTCTTGCAGCCTGCGGCCGAAGCCGCAGGCCCTTTTTTTATGTATCGGGCAGGCTAACGTTCCGATTAGCGTTATTGTACCGAATCCAATCTGCGTACCGCCCCGGTAAACCGCTTGGCTTGCGCCGTCACCAGATCGAATCTTCCTTCGCGCACCCACTCCATATTCAGCAGCTTGCTCCCTATGCCTACCGCGTTTGCTCCCGCTTTGAAATAGTCCCCGATATTGTCCGCGTCGACGCCCCCGGTAGCCAGAATCGGGATGGAGTCGAGCGGTCCGCGAATTTCGGACAAATACTTCAGCCCAAGCGAAGCCATCGGAAACAGCTTCACCGCTTCCGCTCCCGCCTTCCAGGCGCGCACGATTTCGGTCGGTGTCATGACGCCGGGCCATACGGCAACGCCGCGTTCCCGCCCGTAAGCGATAACCGCCTCATCCAAATTGGGCGAGATAAGAAATTGCGCGCCCGCGGCTATCGCATCGCGGGCCATGTCCGCATCGAGCACCGTTCCCGCCCCGACGGCAGCCTCGCCGTCGAAGAGGCTCCGCCATCTTTCGATCATGGCCGGAGCCCCGGCCGTGTTCATCGTAATCTCCATCAGCTTAACGCCGCCGTCGATCAGCGCTCTGCCGGCGCGGTCGGCGTGGCGGTCTTCAATGCCCCGCAATATCGCTACGATTTTATGCTCCAGCAGCATGTCCAGCATGTTCGGCATGTCCGTCTCTCCCCCGTTATCGGTTATCGAAATAATGGTTCAGCACCCGTATGAATAAATTCGGAAAGGTAAGCCGCTCCATATCGTCGCGGCCAATCCAGCTATATGGCTCGGGCAGCGTCTCCGCCCCGCCTTCGGCCGTACGGGCCCCGGCAGCATTAGCCGGCGCGCCGAAGCCGGATTCATAAGCGGCCGCCGCTTCCGCCGCCCAGAGAGGATGCATCTCCTCTCCGCCCCGCAAACGAGACGTACATTCCGCGCTCTCGGCGCTGCCCGCTCCATCCTCGCTGCCCGCGCCAAGATCGGCTGCGTATATTTTCATTTTCCAATGAATATGACTGAACACATGCTCCGCATCCATAAGCGCGAGCTTCGGGCGGATGAGCAGCCCCGTCTCCTCATGCAATGTGCGCGACAGCTGCTCCGCAAGCGCAGCGTCATCTCCATGCTCCGGCACGAGCAAATGCGGAATTTCCCACATTTGCGCCAGCAGCCCTTTGTCGGGACGACGGCGCACGAGCACCTTGCCGGCATGCGCCCCGCTTCCTTCCACGATAACGGCTGCGCGAAGCTCCTCGCGCGGCGGCTTCGCTTTCGTTTTGACGGGCAGCTCGGTTTCTTTGCCGGCAAGCCGGCCCGCGCAATGCTCCATCACCGGGCATGTGAGGCATACCGGCGACTTCGGCGTGCATACAAGCGCGCCGAGCTCCATCAGCGCCTGATTGAAATCGCCCGCTTCCCCTTCGGGAATAAGCGAAACGGCCAGCTTCTCGATCCCTGTTCTCGTTGAAGGCTTGGCAATGTCGTCCTCCAGGCAAAAATACCGGGACAACACCCGCATCACATTGCCGTCCACCGCCGGCTCGGGACGATTAAACGCTATGCTCATGATGGCGCCGCTCGTATACGGGCCAACGCCTTTGAGCGAAGCTACAGCCTCTTTGTCGTCCGGGACGATGCCGCCGTACCGCTCCACCACTTCCCGTGCGCCTGCTTGCAGATTGCGGGCGCGGGAGTAGTAGCCGAGCCCTTCCCAGCTTTTCAGCACCTCTTCCTCCGGCGCTTCGGCCAAATGCCGCACGGTCGGAAATTTAGCCATAAACCGCTCGTAATAGGGGATAACGGTGTCCACCCGCGTCTGCTGCAGCATAATTTCCGACACCCACACCCGGTAAGGGTCCCGGTTTTTCCGCCAGGGAAGATCGCGTTTCACCAATTGATACCAAGCAAGGAGCTCCTTGCTGAAATATTGTTTTGCATCGACTTTCATTCGTTATAAATCTCCTTCGCGCTTATCGTTGCCTCTATTATAAAGGGCGGCCGGGCAAAATGATACGATTGCCGGCAATCGCCTTGAAGCCAAGCGGCGGCTCCCGGCCGGACGCACGGCAAGGCGGTTTCCCGATATTGCCAGTCTTTTCTTTTGCGGATATACTAGGGGCTGGTTGACAGTATGGAGCAGGAAACGGAGGGGAGTCTGTGACCAAAAAAACGATCCCGCTCGCCGGCGCGCTGCTTCTCGTCGCTGCCGTCCTTACCGCGTGCGGCGGCGAAAGCAAGGAGGCAAGCGCGCCGCATATGGACGCGCCGCCCGATACGGCAGCCGTGTACGCGGCGAACTGCGTCAGCTGCCACGGCTCCGATCTGCAGGGGCGTATGGGGCCGGGAACGAACCTGCAGCAGGTCGGCTCGCGAATGAACGAGCAGGAAATCGCCGACCAGATCGCAAACGGGAGTAAAAGAATGCCCGCGCAAAAAGACAGGCTGTCGGAGGAAGAAATCGCGGGGCTCGCCGCATGGCTGGCACAGAAGAAATAGAAGACCCGCTCGCCCCGGCCGGGTTGGCAAGATGCTTCGCCGATAAGTTCTCCCCGCACAACGAAACAAGCAGGCCGGCCACCCGCGCCCGCCTGCTTGCTTTTTGCTTATATGATGCCTGCAGCCACTCCCGCTTCGCTTCAGCCGATCGCCCGGCCGTAATCTTTTTCATAAACGACAAGCTGAGTCGTATAGCCCGAGAACGTCTGCGTTTCATAGCGGATCGCCCGAAAGCCTTTGCCTTCATAGAATCTGCGCGCCGACGCGTTTTGTCCTTCCACCCAGGCTTCCAGCCTGCGGACCGCATTGCGGCGAACAGCCTCGTGCAGCAGGCGGGTCCCCGCCCCTTCGCCTTGATGCTCCGGCAACAAATAAATTCGCAGCAGTTCATGCGTTCTTTCGTCCACTTTCCTCATATGGAGGAACCCGATAACGCCCGCCCCTTCCAGCTCGGCAACAAGAAACTTACGTTCCTCGTCTCCTTCGTCCCGGCTGATCGACTGCTCCAGGCTTTGAAAGGAATAGGCCCTCTCCACGAACGCTTCGATATATTCGGGAGGATAAATGCCGCTGTACGCATGCGCCCAAGACAACCGGGCGACACTTTGCACGGCGGGAATGTCGTCCGCTTTCACGGGACGTATGTGCATGCTGCCGCGCTCCTTCCTGAAGGTTTGAAACCGCTGTACACCATATGCGGAAATCGTTTGAAACATAACCGTCCCGCTCCGTCGTTCGGGAGCATTTTTAAGGATGCTCGTAACATAGGTCTCTTCAGTAGTCAAAAAATAAGCGGGTCGTTTAATTCGGCCCACTGCATACATGGCTCTCCGAGCTTGTTTGCCGTAATCGTTCCCACCGTAACGCCGTTTCGGTTCGGAGTAAGCAAATAATGCTCCAGCATAAAGCCGTTGATCGCGGACATGCGCAGGCGAAACAGGTCGCCTTGCTCGACCCAATGCAGCTCTCCTTCGCCGGAAGAGACGACGTCCTGCCGTTTCGCTTTGCCCATATAAACAAACTGCTGCCTGATTTCCCGTTCCTTGATGCGCAGCAAAATATATTTCAGCTCCAGCCCTTCGATATCGTGCTCATCCAGTCCGGATTCCTCGTACACTTCCCTTAAACAAGTATGCTTCGGATTGTTTAGCTCCTCCGCCTCCATATGTCCGCCGACTCCGCTCCAGAACTCGCCCGCATGAAGCCGGCTGTTCGCCTTGCGGATCAGCAGCACCCGGTCGCCGTGAAACAAATAAGCCGCTGTCATTTGACGTATTTCCATCGTTGTTTCCCACTTTCTTGCAATTCGCGTCATTCACGCAAATGTCCAACTTCGACATGAGCCAGCGGAATTCCTCCTGACCGGGCGGCCGCGGCGAAGCGTTGCCGCAAGCGGTTAAGACTCGATTTCAACAACGAAAGGAATAGTCACGATCTCGCCGCTCCGCTTGAACTGCGCCCATATTTTATACACGCCCGGCGACGGGAAATTGGTCATAAACTTCGCTTCGGGGCCCGATCCTTGATCTTCAAGCGGGTGGACATGCAAATATTGCTCCGCATCCTGCGACAATATGACCACATGCCCGATCTCCCCCAAATACGGCTCCAAATCGGTTACCGGCTCACCCGTTTCCGCATCGGCCAGCTCGTAGCTCAGCGTCGTCTCGCGGCCCGCCTTCAGCTTGCCGTCAAACGTCAGAGCGGCCTTCATGCCGTCGACCGTCGCATTCCATTGCGTTTGCGGTTCAAGCGGAACCGATGCAGCCTCGGCGCCGGACACTTCGGCAACCGTCATACGGTGCATCGCGCTGCCGCCGCTCGGGACGAAGTCCGCGATAAGGGTATATTCGCCGCCGGTCGGGAATACCGTCTCCACTTCAAACAACCCGTCCCCCTTAAAGACGGGATGGATATGGCTGAAATACGACAAGTCCGAGCTTACGATAATAAGATGCTGTTTTTGCTCATGGGTCGTATCGAAGCTTTCAATCGGCTGGCCGTCCCGGGTCAGCATAATCCGGACCGTCGTCTCTTTGCCCGCTTCCGGCTTGTCGCCGTTATTATACGTCCACTCCGCCTGTACAAGATCGTCCGGCACCGTTTCACTGCCCGATTCCGCTTCGCCGTGCCGGTGCTCCGCCGCATCATGTCCTGCCGAAGAGGCGCTGCCGGGATCCGCGGCGACCCCTTCGCCGGCTTCCGCACCGCCATGTTCATGCCCGCCGCCTTCTGCTGCATGCCGCGTGTCTTCGACAGAAGTGCCGCAAGCCGCAAGCGGCAGGGCCAGTAGCGCCAGCAGCGAAGCTAATGCCGCCATTTTCTTCGTGCGGCCAAATAAAGCTCTTTGATTCATCGTCACGTTAAATGCACTCCTTGTCCGCAAAATTATAAATAGCGGAACCGCCCATTTGACTCTATGAGCGCTTCCCTTAAACCCGAAACGTTATATTTTTTTCTTTCGTATATAGTATACCCCCCTATAGTATATAAGTCAACTTGATCCGGTTCGTTTCTTCTTTTCGTTAGTATCCCCTTTGCTCAGGCAATCCAAAAGCCGAAACGAGCATCCGAACCTGAACCAAAGTAATACAAACGCAGACTCAAGCCCCCGGCTGTCTGAGCTAACGGGATACCGCCGACATGCTTAGGGATACCCGCTCCCTGAGCCAAGGGGATATCGCCAACAAGCTGCGGAATACCCGCCCCTGAGCCAAGGGGATATCGCCAACAAGCTGCGGAATACTCGCCCCTGGCCAAGGGGATATCGCCAACAAGCTGCGGAATACTCGCCCCTGGCCAAGGGGATATCGCCAACAAGCTGCGGAATACTCGCCCCTGGCCAAGGGGATATCGCCAACAAGCTGCGGAATACCCGCCCCTGAGCCAAGGGGATACCGCCGACATGCTGTAGAATACACCCGTTCCCTGAGCCAAGGGGATACCGCCGACATGCTGTGGAATACACCGTTTCCCTGAGCTAACGGGATACCGCCGACATGCTGCGGAGGACCCTCACAATAAAAAAAGCCCGCCGGGCTACGCCCGATGAGCTTGCTTCATGCCTTCAACCGTCCCAAACAACTTCTAACGATCTATTGCTTTTGCCATTCCGTCCGGCCCGGGCATACTCGCATTCCGGAGGGCCGATGTAGGTCCAGCGGGTATCGCCCATGTAAGGATGCGCGGGGAACCGCTCGCCGCTAATCAGAACAAGCTCGCTTCCCCAATCATCCGAATAGAGGCCGTCTTGCGGAACGTCTTCGCCCAGCCTGTATTTGCGTTTGCCGCTTATCCGTTTCATCAGCGCTTCACCCTCTTGCTCATCGCCGAAATATCGGCCGCCCGGAGCACGGTTGGCGCGCGTTCCGTCAGCCGAGCCGCTCCATTACGGCAACTGCCGAAGCGATGGAACGATCATGAGAGATCGTTACATGGATCCGTTCCGCTTCGGGGCTTCGGTCTATTCTCCGCCAAGCCTCATCCGACAGGCTGCAGCCGGGCTTGCCGGTGACGTCCGGCATAATGTCAATATCCCCGAACCCGACCTTGTCGCCTATTCCGCAGCCAATCGCTTTAACGACCGCTTCCTTCGCGGCAAATCGGCCCGAAACAAATTGTACGAGCCGTTTCCCTTCATACCGCATAGCAAGCTCCAGCTCATTCTTTGTCAATATTCGTTCCATAAACCGCTTCGACGTATGCCCCGACAAAATCTTCTCGATTCTGTCCATATCGGCTATATCGTGACCGATGCCAACAATCATCTTTTCCCTCCGCTTCCATACTGAAGCGACATTATCAGAAAAGCCGGCCATACGTCAACGGCTTGTTCTCGCTTAAGAAAACAAGTTACAGCTTCAACGAACCAGCAGCCCGATAATGACGGCCCACAGCGGAACGGACAATATGAGTCCGTTAATAACGCCAATCTTCAAATCGCCTTCGCGGTAGATCATCCGCCATCTCTCCTTTGCGCATTTCGTAAACGCATACATATCCAAATAGAAGTATTCCCCTATTTTTGTTTTCTTATAGGCGCAATCGAAAAAATTACGCATATTTCTGTATGATTATTGTATGCAGGACTTGACGAAATACGTTACTTGGTCCCGAAGAAAATTAAAACGCTTTCATTTTCGGGGTTCGCAGAAATGGCTTCGATGTGAAGCGATAAGATTGAATACAAGATGAAAAACAGCCTGAAGCGTTCAACGTTTGTCGCCTCAGGCTGTCTTGCGATCCGTTAAATGCCCGGAATCGGATCGCGTTTATGTTGCGTTTTACGATACTGGTTTTCCAGCTTTTCCTTAGCCGCAGGGTCGATATCTTTCCCTTCGAGGTAATCGCTGTTGCTTTCGTACGTAATGCCGAGCTCGCCTTCATCGGTTTGCCCTTCCCATAACCCGGCCGTCGGCGCCTTGTCCAGCACGCTTTGCGGTACGCCAAGCTTGGCTGCAAGCTGGCGCACTTGACGCTTGTTCAAGGTGCTGAGCGGCGTAATGTCTACCGCTCCGTCTCCCCATTTCGTGTAGAAGCCGGTAATGGCTTCGGATGCATGGTCCGTACCGACGACAAGCAGGTTCAGCTCAAAAGCCAGCGCATATTGCATAACCATACGCGTTCTCGCTTTGACGTTGCCTTTGCCGCCGCGGCTCAGATGGCAGGGCATTCCCATCGTTTTGAAGCCGTGCTCGACTTCAAGGGCGATTTCGTCCACCGCTTCGGCGATATTCGTCTCCACTTTGTATTTCAGCTGGAACGCTTCCGCGACCGCATAGCTGTCGGCGATATCCGACTGATCGCCGTAAGGCTGGAATACGCCGAGCGTCATATATTCGCGTCCCGTTTCCTCCGTCAGCTCGTCCGTCGCCCGCTTGCACAGGCCGGTCGTCACGGCGCTGTCGATGCCGCCGCTAATGGCGATCAACAAGCCGGCGCTGCCGGATTTCTTCACGTAATCCTTTAAAAAATCTACGCGCTTGCGGATTTCCGCATCCGGATCGATTTCCGGCTTGACGCCCAAGCGCTCAATAATTTCCTGCTGGATGCTCATCGTCCGCTCTCTCCTAATCTCTTGATAAGCGGCAAGCCCGCCATTTCGTCCGGCCCGGCTTGCCGGCTACCGTTTTTTATTTGCAGAAACGGTCGAACGCATCGGTCAAGTCGGCCGAAATTTCCGCAGCGGAACGGTTCTCGATCTGATGGCGCTCGATAAAATGCACAAGCTCTCCGTCTTTCAGAAGCGCGATCGACGGGGAAGACGGCGGATACGGCGCAAAATATTCGCGCGCCTTGGCCGTCGCTTCTTTGTCCTGGCCGGCGAATACCGTATACAGATGATCCGGAACGACGTCATGCTGCAACGCATGAGCTACAGCCGGACGCGCCATTCCCGCCGCGCAGCCGCATACGGAGTTGACGACGACAAGCGTGGTGCCTTTGCTGTCGTTCAAAGCGGCTTCCACTTCTTCCGGCGTGCGCAGCTCCTTGACGCCGATTTGCGTAAGCTCGTCGCGCATCGGCTGGATCATATCAAACATATATCGTTCAAATGACATTGACATTTGTAAAATCGCTCCTTTGCAATAACCTAATTTTAGTTACTATTATACCTTCGTTATTGAAAATAAAGCAACCGAAGCGGGTAACTCCGGTTGCTTATTTGGGTTCGGCGAAAACGATCGCGCCGCATCCGTCCCGACGAGGGACAAACCGCGCCGCGATACAATATAAGCCCGGCGAATCGTTCGGACGAACGAGCTGACGCCGGGCTTATACCGGTTAAATTGAAGGAATGTTCGGACCGTCCAACTTTTTGTCGTAGCCGCCTTGGCTTTCCCGCGCCGAAGAACGGGCGGATTCGTTTTGCTTCGCCTGGCGCTTCTGCTCGGCCGAGTTTCCTTGCTGCTTGCCTGCCATCCGGATATCCTCCTTCCAAGCTTAACCTAAGCGCTTGCTAGCTGCCCGTTTCATAGTATGCGCGGCCGCGCGGCTCCTTATGATTGGCGGCAAGGTCGAAGGTAACGATGAAGCTTGTCCCTTCGCCCAGCTTGGAGATAACGTCGATTCTTCCGGAATGGCGCTCGGCAATGCTTAAGCAAAGCGGAAGGCCAAGCCCCGTCCCGCGCTGCTTCGTCGTAAAAAACGGCTCGAACAATCGCTTGATTTTATGCTGCGGTATCCCCGTTCCTTCGTCGCGAACCGTCAAAGAGATATATCCGTCCTCCAGCTTCGTCGCAATATGGAGCATGCCCTTGTCCGTCATCGCTTCCATTCCGTTGCGGGCCAGATTTAACAGAAGCTGTTTCATCTCCTTCTCGTTCATGATCATGTCCGGCACGTCGTCCAGCTCGAGCTGAACCGCTTGGCCCCGCATATTCGCGTCCGCCTCCAGCAGCGGGAAGATCGTAAGGATAATCTCGTTTAAAGAACCCGGCTCCATCGTCAGAACGCGGTTCTGGGCGAGAGAAAGAAAGTCGCTTATTATATTGTTGGCCCGATCCAGCTCGTCCATGACGATTCGAAAGTACTGCTGCTGATCCGAAGGGCTTTTTTCCCGCATCAGCTGGACGAATCCCCGGATAACGGCCATCGGATTGCGGATCTCGTGGGTAATGCTCGCCGCCATCTGTCCGACCAGGCTGAGCCGCTCCATCCGGCCGACTTCATTGCGCAGCCGGTACATTTCGGTAATATCCTGCACGATAAGGGCGG
Organism: Paenibacillus thailandensis; assembly: GCF_042685365.1. NCBI lineage: Bacteria > Bacillati > Bacillota > Bacilli > Caryophanales > Paenibacillaceae > Paenibacillus > Paenibacillus thailandensis. The sequence goes on from NZ_JBHUMY010000019.1 coordinate 17,553, forward strand.
CGCCGGCAATGCGGTCGTCGTCCGCAGAGTAAAGCGGGAACGACTTTTTTAAATAGATTTTCTCTTCGCCGACAAGCGGCTCCAGCGCCATCCTCTCCCCGGCCAGCGCTTTGTTCAGTAAGTTAATGCACAAATCCGAGGCGGCCGGGTCAAAAATATCGTTATAATTCCAGCCGATAAAATAGTCCGTGCCGCCGTCGTTCGCGGCAAGCGCGAACAGCTTCATGCCTATTTCGTTTATATGGGTCAATCGTCCGTTCTCGTCCACTAGAAGGACGGCAAAATTCGTTTCGTCGATAAGCTGTTGAAGCTTCTCCGCCTGATTCCGGTAGTTGGCGGAGACGATCCGGATTTCATCCTGGAGCCGCTTGTTTCGCTGCAGCAGCTCGATAATCGCGATGGACAAGTGGATGGCGAGCGGACAAGCGATCATGTAAACGACGAGCGCCAGCTCCGTGGCCGGCGTCCAGGATAATTTGTTGATCTGAATGTCGTACTGCAAGTGCAAAGCTTTGTAGAAGATGACGAAGCCTGCCGTATAGATGCCGATTTTGACCTTATGCCGGGTCGGGCTTGCCCGGAATGTTCCGGCATACTTCAGCAGCCATACGGCCAGAATCAGGATCAAACCGGTACTTGCGATGCAGTCCCGAATATTATCGAACAAGAAGGCTTCCGTACCGATATAAAGCGCGCTTAGCGTTACGATGGCCGTCGTACCGCCGTATAACGCCCCTATTAAATAGGGAACGACGCGAAAATCGAAAGCATAACCTATAAAATCGTCGTACAAAAAGATACACGAAATCAAGCTGACCGCGCTTATGAAGCTAACAAGCAGCCGGCGCTTCCTCCGGTTCCCGGCGGTTTCGTGCCACAATTGGTAGGAGACGGCAGGTAACAAGGATACGACAAATTGCAACAGCAGTTCTTTCAACACAGACGATCAGTCTCCCCTAATCGCTTTTGGCAATTCATAGAGGACAATTTCCTTGTTTGCTTAGCCTTATCTACGATTTAAGCACATTTTTCCTTTATTTACAATTGACCTTGCATCCAATTCGAAACGGCATAAATAACTTCTTTCCCTTCCGCGTCGTTATGCAATTCGTGAAGACCGTCCTGCCAGGACAAAAATCGACAACGCTCGCCAAGCGTGTCCGAAAGCTCCGCGCTGGCCGCCCAAGAAGTGATTCTGTCCGCCGTTCCGTGCAGAAGCAGCAGCGGGCAATGAAGGGATGCCGCATGCCGGAGCGCCCATTTCCCCGTCTCTTCCAAGTCCAAAAACGAGGAAACGGTAATGGACGTATGAACATACGGATCTTCCGTTTCCCGGATATAGCCCGGCCGGTACAAATCCTCTTTCCTTAAGCCCGTGGGCTGGGAAAATTCCGGCGAAAGCCGCGCGATCCCGCGCCCGAGCCATACTTTGACGGCCGGCGGACGGAACGCGAGCCGCAGCCATGGGCTGCTTAACACAAGCCCGCGAATCGGCGGCTTGTAACGAAGCGCGCAATTGAGCGCGATATTGCCTCCCATGCTATGTCCGTACAAGAACGCCGGGACGAACGGATGTCTGTCCATCGCTTCCCGCAATACCGTTTCCGCGTCGTCCATCGCGGCATACGGCGGGATATGTCCCCGTTTCCCGGGCGTTCGTCCATGCCCTCGCTGATCCGGGGCTATGACGGCAAAGCCGTCTTCCGCAAGCGCCTTCGCCAAATGGGAATAACGTTCGCCATGCTCCCCCATGCCGTGCAGCAGGCAGACGAGCCCCTTTACAACTCCCTCCGAGGGCTGCCATTCCCGGACGTAAAGCTCCGCGCCGTCTCTGCAGACTATGGTCCAATCATGCCGCAGCATCGTTATTTTCGTCTCCTTTCAGAAGATCGACTTGTGCTTGTGCTATTATGTATGGGTAAACTAATGATACAATGCAAACAAATCGTTTGAACATAGAGGAAGAAACAAAAGGAGTTACATATCGGATGACCTATGACGTAATTGTAATCGGCGGCGGCTCCGCCGGACTGATGGCCAGCGTGGCGGCAAGCGGGAAGGGAGCCAAGGTGCTGCTGCTCGAGAAAGGGGAGAAGCTGGGGCGGAAGCTCGGGATATCCGGCGGCGGCAGGTGCAACGTCACCAACAATAAAGACATGGACGAGCTGATCCGCCATATCCCCGGCAACGGCAAATTTTTGTACAGCGCGCTTCATCAATTCGGCAACCGGGATATTATCCGCTTCTTCGAAAATCTAGGCATTCGGCTGAAGGAAGAAGACAACGGGCGCATGTTCCCCGTTACGGACAAAGCGAAGACGGTCGTCGATACCCTTATCGGACAAGTTCGCAAGCAAGGCGTAGAGATTATGCTGAACGCTCCCGTCGGCCGCATTATATATGAAGCCGGACGCGTGACGGGCGTGCGGCTCGTCTCCGGCCAAACGTTCAAATGCCGCTGCGCGATCGTCGCCTCCGGCGGCAAATCCGTACCTCATACCGGTTCGACCGGTGACGGGTACAAGTGGGCCGAAGAGGCCGGCCACACCATCACCGAGCTGTTCCCGACCGAGGTTCCGTTGACGTCGAACGAGCCGTTCATTACAAGCAAGGAGCTGCAAGGCTTGTCTTTAAGAGACGTTGCGTTGTCCGTATGGAATCCGAAGGGCAAAAAGCTGATCGAGCACCGGGGCGACATGCTGTTCACCCATTTCGGCGTATCCGGGCCGATCGCGCTTCGGTGCAGCCAGTTCGTCGTCAAGGCGTTGAAACAATTCCAGGTCGGCAACATCGAAGTGTCGATCGACCTTATGCCGGATAAAAGCGCGGACGAGGTTTATAACGAAACGCTTCGGCTTGCCGAACAAGAAACGAAAAAAACGATAAAAAACGTGCTGAAGCCGTATTTGCCCGAACGGCTCATCCCTCTTCTGCTTGAGCGGGCCGAATTGGCGGAGACGCTCACTTACGACAACATCCCGAAGCAGCAATGGCTTGCTCTTGCCAAGCTGATCAAACGATTTCCGATCCGCGTCTACGGCACATTGTCCATCGAGGACGCTTTCGTAACGGGCGGCGGCGTAAACTTGAAAGAAATCGATCCGAAAACGATGCAGTCCAAGCTGATGGACGGCCTTTATTTCTGCGGAGAAATATTGGACATACACGGGTATACCGGCGGCTACAACATTACGGCCGCTTTCTCTACCGGCTATGCCGCGGGGAAGCATGCGGCCGAACGGCTAGCGTAAAATGTGCCAATGAATGAGTCCAATCGTCCGATTCATAGAGTAGCCCTGCGAATAAGCTGATAGCATGGTTATTCGGGAGGCGACAAAGCTTTATGGCTCTACCTCAAAGAAATAAAATCCGTAAAAAAACGGATGCGGGGAGAACAACGACGCTTAAAAAAGCAAGGCATGCTGCCAGGAACGGCGCCCTGGCCGTTCCTTATCCGCTCATTCTCGTGCAGCAGGGTCGAGGAGCAATCGGCGCAGCCGCCTCTAGCGGCGCACGCAGTGCTGCCCGCAGCGCTGGCGCTTC
>NZ_JBHUMY010000020.1:0-149422 GCF_042685365.1 Paenibacillus thailandensis
GCATAGGCGGCGGCGCGCTCCTCCAGCGCCGCCAGCTGCGCAAGCGCAGCGCCGCGCGCGCCAAGCGCGGCAAGCTCGCGCTCGAGCGAAGCCGCCGCCGACGCGCCGGCTTCTACGGCAAATGCGGAAAGCGCATCCATCACTTCGAGCGCTTGCTTCCGATAAATCGACTTGACCTCCGCGGACAATTCGCGGCTGTAGACAAGCGTATATTCGTTGCCGACAACGGCCCCGGCGTTAACGCGGCCAATAAGCCACTCGACGGTGGGCTTCCAGCCGAACGCTTCATTGATTAGCGCCTCCAGCCGGTCTTGCGGATAACTAAGACGTTCCGCCGCATGCCGCAGCAAATCCTTGACATGCCAATCGACGGCGGCTTGAACTTGAGCATTAAAATCGTCGCAGAACACTTTCGCCCGCCGCTCTTGCTCGGCAGCCGTCTTCGCCCCTGCGAACAGCAGCCCGGTCCTGAACCCCGGCTTGCGGCTTTCAAGGAAAGAATGCGCGTAATCGCGTGTCACGGCAGGCGTTACGTTCGCGTTGTCGAGAAGCGATTGCAGCTCTTTGCGGAAACCGGCTTGAAACGCATCCGACAGGCTGCGCTGCTTCGCGATTTCGGCGTGCAGCCTCTCCGTCTCCGCCTTGACCCGGGACCTCTCCTCCTCGCCCCCCGCTTCGGCAAGCAGCCTTTCGCGTTCCGGCTCCTCCCGCTCCTCGCGCATTTTCAAATGCGATTGGACCAGATGGCGAAGCGATGCGTCCACGCTGTACAAGGCAAGCGGAGACCGCAGCGCCGCCAGCTCCTCCAGCAGCTTCTCCAGCTTGTGAAACTCCTGATGCGGATGTTCCGGCTCGCGCATCGACAAATAGACGATGCCGGCAGGCTCGAGATGCCAGGCTTGAAACGCTTCTTCCACGCTTCTCCGGTACGCTTCGAAGGAAAGCTCGCGTTCCCGGTGCTTGTCGATCATGTTGACGATAAAATAAAGCGGTTTGCCCCAATCCTTCAGCTGCTTCGCAAAGGCGAAATTAATTTCCGATTGGACATGGTTGTAATCCATGACGTAAAAGACGACGTCGGCCAAATGCAGCGCCGACTCCGTCGCCATCCGGTGCGCGTCGTCCGTCGAATCGATTCCGGGCGTATCCAGCAGAACCGTATGATCGCCGAGCCTCTCCGATGGATATGTAATGGCAACCGATGCGAAATTAGCCCCGTCGACGCAATACTTCTCCAAATCTTCGACGGGAACGGTCATCTCGCCTCCATCCGCCGTACGGATCATAGCCGCGGCTTTCTCGCCGCCGCGGATCGCCACCACGTTGGCGCTTGTCGGAATCGGGCTTGAAGGCAGCAGCTCGGCTCCGCACAGCCGATTGATCAGCGTTGATTTCCCCGCGGAAAAATGCCCGCAAAAAGCGACAGTAAGCCGACCCTCGGTCAGCTTACCGCTTAAATCCTCCGCTTGCCGGGCATGCTTGAAGTCCCCTGCTTCCGCCATCGTGCGCGCCGTATACGCCAGCGCTTCCATAAGTGATGTTTCCGGTTTCTCTCCCATCCGAATCCCCTACCTATCGTTTCGCTTCCGGCGGTGAACGGCCGGTTCGCCTTGGCCGTACGAAAATATCCTTTTAGACGACCGCTTCTTCCGTTCCGGGCATGCAAATCTCAAACACGTCGCCGTGCTGCAGGATCGTAATGTTCCTGTTTTTCTCGCGCATGACGACCACCTCCGGTTTCAGCCGCATCCTTTCGATATATTGTTCCGGCACGTCGCCCGAGCCGCTTACCGTTATGCCTTCGACGACGATATCCTCGTTCTCGTGCGGCGGAGCTCCGATCACCTGCTCATAAATATCGGAAAACTGTTCAAAATTGTTCGTGTACACCGAAATGCATTTCATTGTTATGGGCTCATCCTTTACTCTTTCTTTTTTCACGGGTTATGGCCGCCCTAGAACGGCATCAACCGTTTACGCTTCGCTTTACTTCTTTATTTTTTGTTTTTGCGCCCGGCTTCATACGTAATTTTCCTTCTTTGCACAGATCAAGCAGCGGACAAGCCGGACAATCGGGATTTTGCGCTTTGCAATGATAGCGGCCGAAAAAAATGAGCCGGTGATGCGTAATCGTCCATTCATCTTTAGGCACAAGCTTCATCAATTTTTTTTCGACTTCGAGGACGGAATCGTCCGGCTTTGCAACCGCAAGCCGTTTTGAAACTCTTTCCACATGCGTATCGACAGCTATTGCCGGTACGCCGAACGCGTTGGATACGACGACGTTCGCCGTCTTCCGGCCGACACCAGGCAGTTCGACAAGCTGTTCGTGCTTCTGCGGAACTTCGCCGTCGTATTTGTCGATCAGAATGCGGCACAATTTCTGAATATTGGCCGCTTTGTTGCGGAACAAGCCGATTCTCCGAATGTCTTGCTCCAATTCCTCCAGCGGAACGGCCAAATAATCTTCCGGCCTCTTATACTTTTGAAATAACGAGGCGGTAACCTTGTTGACCGTTTCGTCCGTACATTGGGCCGAGAGCAATACGGCGATCGTCAGCTCAAACGGATTGCTGTGATTCAACTCGCAGTGCGCGTCCGGAAACATTTCCGCAAGCGTATCCAATATATGGCGCATCTTCTGTTTCGCATTCATCGTACTCTCTCCTAATCGGAACACGTCCCGCTCTACGCAGATTGTGACCGTTCAAAAACAAATAATCGATAATATAACGAAAAACGACGTAAAAGCGGTTATCTTCGAATCAAAGTGTAGCGAAATTCGTCGCGATACGCAACCGTAACCTATGAAATATTGAGAAAAACTTTTATCGAAGTCTTACAAAGCAAAGCAACCGCATTTAAACGCAGTTTTTATCCTCAAATTCAATTTGTAATTTCTGCTGCTTCGGATATTGTAAAAGAAAAACTGCCCCGAAGGACAGTTTTTCGCAAAATCGATTTAATTTTTCATAATGGCGATAGCCGTGTTGCGGAAATAGTAGACGGTGAGCTCGTCCCCGTACGAAAGCGAAGCGGGGGCAAACGAAGCTCCGTCGTCCAAAAGTGCGGTATCGGAACGAACGATAAAGTAATTGTCGCTGTTGCTGCTGGATGTTCTCAACGTCAAAATTTGTCCCGTGCTTTCGTCGTAGCCGGTAAAGCTGCGCTTCTCGCCGGAGCTGACGTATATAACGGTATTATCGCTGCTGTCCGTCCCGATTGCGGCATATTTGCCCGCGAGCGATGCCGTCGGCGCAGATTGCTTGTCGCCGTCGACATAAAGCGTTACGGTATCGTCGTCGAAGTCAATCGTCTCTGTATCGCCGTCATTCGTCTTTAATGTCAAGCCGCTTGCGGAGGCGGAGGAGATCGAACCCATGACGACAGGCGTTTCGACCACCGATTTCGCCGTCAAGCCTTCGTAGGACACGGTTACGACGTCGCCCGCCTTGTAAGAGGAGACGCCAACCTCGTCGCCGTCCTCATCCAGCAGCTTCACCGAGCTGATGTCCAGGCGGATGGCGTCTTCGCCTTCGGCCTTCAATTGAAGCTTGCTGATGGAGTCCAGCACTTTAACGATGTCGTATTGCACGTCCTTGTGCACGTTGATGCTCGCCGCCCTGTCCTGGGTCGACGTCAGCTTGACCGTTACTTTGTTGCCGACCGCCAAATCCGAAATGGTCGGCGTATCGTCCCCTACAATTTCAACCGAAGGACTGGAGTAAGGCACGGTGACGGTTACGCCGTTATCCAGCTTCAGAGTCAGCTCCTTGTCGGATTTGTCGATCGCGCCGATTGTGCCGGTGTAGCCGGACAGAAACTCAAGCGTCACAATCGCGGAGCCCGAATACGTAAGCGACACGATCCGTCCTTCCTCCAGCATCGAGTCGGCTTTGGAGAGCGAAATCGTATCGCCGTTATAACGGATTTTGGTGTTGTCGCTGATGAACAAAGCATACGGCGTCGTGCCTTTGGAATCGACGAGCGTAACGAGCGAGCTCTTATCGTCATAGCTCATAACCTTAGCTCCCGTAATCGACTCGACGTCGCGATTGGTCACTTCCACTTTCGCTACTTCGCCGTCCTCATTCATCGTCAGCTCCACTACGTCTTTCCCTTTAATCAGATCTTTCAGCTCGGCATCGTCCATTCCTTCGATCTCCACCTCGACTTCGTCGGCGAGCACATAAGTAATCGGAGAACCGTCCTTCATAATCGTAATCAGCTTATCGTCGGTCGAATAGAACGTTCCTTCCGCCGACTCTACCGCTTGGGACTCGACCGTAACCTCTACAGCCATCGGGGAGTCGCGGAACGTATCCTGCGTGATGGTGATCACGCTGTCCCGTTTGATCGAATCCAGCGATATATCTTCGCCGTCCCCATCCTTCACGACCAGACTGTCGTCGTAATAAACCTCTACCGGCTTATCGTCTACCCATACGTACATCATGTCGTCCGCTTTGATGACACGGTCCATCACCGCTTCGTACGAGTCGACATGCTGCTCGTCGCCTTGCGCTTCAATATAAAGCGCATTCCCGGAATCGGCGATAACCGTCACGTCCGTATACAGCTCCAGATCGTCCAAGGTTGCCGCCTGCTCGGAATCATAACGGTAAATTCGCGTATCGCCGCCGATGGAATAGGTTGTTTCCTCTCCGTCCGCATAGACGGTGATGGACGAATCGCTAAGCTTTGTTACGATGCCGCTGGTCTGTCCCGCGTATTCAACCGGATGCAGACGCTCGGCGCGGCTGAACAAGGTCGCGAGCGACGCTCGGTTCACGTTCGCTTGAGGGTCGAATTTCGTTTCCGAAACCCCCTTCACCAGCTCCAAAGAAACGGCTGCGTTGACGTAACCGACATAATCGCTGCCGATGCTGCCTGCGTCCCCGAAGGAGGACGGCGTTCCCGCCATGGACTCCGCCTTGTCCTCTTCGCCGATCGCCCGAACCAGCAGCTTCGTTACCCATTCGCGCGAAGCAGGCGTAGTCCCCCATTCTTTATCCGTCTCGCTTGCCGCAAGCGCGTATTCGTCGTCGCGGTCGAGCAGGTTATGTTCAAATGCGAGATTAATGTATGCCTTGTAAAAATTGCTGACCACAAAAGACGACGGAAACGCGATCACGTCGTCGGTTCTCACTTCGCCGTCCAGTCCCGCGAACCGGAGCGCCATTAAGACAGCCTCTTGGCGGGTGACGCTTTCGCCGGGTCGGAACGATCCGTTGTAACCGGTAATAATGCCTTGCAGTGCGAGTTTCGTAATATGCTTTTCGGCCCAGTGGCCGCTGCTAACGTCAGAGAAACTAACCGCCGATGCGGCATGGACCGTTCCGGCCGGAACGGCTGCGCCTCCGGCTAACAACGAGACGGCCAGAGCGCTTGCGACAATCGTGGTACGCGTATTACGTTTGAATGACATAAGTATGTAATCCTCCTTGTCAGTATTGAACCTATACATTATTCGACGGCAACTGCACCGATTCCTTTCCCGTATGCAAAATTTGCCGCAGGAACATCAAGCTCCTCCTTCTTTGACGCAATGCCCGCCCTTCATGTTGCCGTTTTGGCACACTATGAAGGCGTCAAATGACGGATAGAAAGAAATGCCGCTCTTTGGGCGCAGCGCGTCATCCTGCCGGCTGCGCTTGCGGCCGCAGTCCCGGCCTTAAGCCGTCTTGCCGGACGAATTGTACCGGCTCCGGCGTAAGGCAAAAGGCTTTGCCGTAGCCGGACAGCTGCAGCAAAGCCTTCCTTTATCCCTTCCCTATGCCCCTGAGGCTGAAAACGCGGATTGCGCCGTTAGTCCCGCAGCGGCTTAGGATACTCCCAAATATTCTTTTATGCCGATGACAATCTGTTCGGCGATGTCCTGCTGCTTCTCGGAACTGTACAGAACGGCCGCGTCCCCCGCGTTCGTCAAAAATCCCGTTTCGAGCAGGATGGCCGGCATCGTCGTCTCTCTCGTCACGAAATAATTCGCTGTCTTGACGCCTCGGTCCTTAAGGCCGGTCCCTTTCACCAAATATTTATGGACCGTCTCGGCCAGCTTCTTGCTGTTCTCATGCGTATAATACGTTTCCGTGCCGGATGCGCTTGGCGTCGCGCTGTTCGCATGGATGGAAATAAAAATGTCGGCGTTCGCCTTCTCCGCGAAATCGACCCGGTCCTGCAAGCTTGGGTACGTATCCCCGGTTCGCGTCATTTGCAAATCGATGTTAGGTTCCTTGTCCAGCAGCGCTTTTATTTTGAGCGCGATGCTCAAGTTGACTTCCTTTTCCCATCGGGAATTGACGCTTTGAGCTCCCGGGTCCGAGCCGCCGTGGCCGGCATCAATGACGACGGTATACTTCTTGCCGCTGCCGGAGTCCGGCGGCGTCGTCGGCGTCTCCGGAGCCGTTCCGGAGCCTGAATCGTTGCCGGTTGATGTGTCCTTCTCGACCTTAATGCGGTATTCCCCTTCCCCTTCGGACACGGAATAAGTCGAGCTTCCGCTCAAGTCGAGGACGATCCGGGCGGTAGGCGGTTCCGCCGAGAACAGCGAGTAGCGGATTTTCGTCAGCGTGTCGTGGCCGCTTACGGCGATTTCGCCCATCATGGTTGTAAGCGACATTGCCGGTTGAAAATCTTCGGCGTAATCCGTATTCTCGAAATCAAATACGAGGCGTTTCGGATTGTCCAGTACCATCGGCTTGCTCATCTCGACCGTACCTTCGTACGACACGGTTACGCCATTCGTTTCGTCGTAAGAAATCGAGGTCAGTCTCCCATCGGCTTCCGTCTCTTCGCCCGGCGTTTCTTCCGAAACTTCACCGCTGACGTAGGCGGCTTTCGCCGTGTTATCCCACTTCACCTCAAGTCCCATGCTTTCTCCTACAAATCGAAGCGGGACAAGAGTCGTACCGCTTTGCACGATCGCGGGCGTGTCCATTTGGGCTTGGTTGCCGTTTACGTCGGCAACGCTTTCGTTGATCTTCAGAACGATCGTGTCGCTTTCGCTCTTTATGGTTGCCGTCTTGTCCGCTTGAGACCAGGTCACCTTCATCCCGAGCCCTTCCGAAATAATCCGGATCGGCACAACCGTGTACTTGTTCTCCACCAGCTGAGGAGCGACCGGCGCTTCCACAAGCTCGCCGTTCAAGTACAGTTTCGGCGTAACCGCTGCCGAAACGGCAGGCCCGAAACCGGTAAACGCCACAAACAGAAAGGACATAAACAACATAAAGGCCACAAACTTCTTCATTCTCCACCTCGATGACTGATATTGCCCGCATCGAATGTGCTCATTCGACTTAACCAGACAGAAATGTAGACGCGGCTTGTCCGAAAAAGTTGCGTTTTCTCGGCATAATCCTACCCCAAGCCCCTAGGGACCACCACCCCGCCCCCTCCAAGGAGGGGGCCTCAAAGGGCTTGCGCCCTCTCGATTCCCCAAATTAGCGTCGCTGCCGCGCGGCCGTCTTCGACAATCAATCGAGCGTTGCCCGCTTATCCTGTCGGATAAAGCTTTATTTCCCGCTTCTTAAGCTGCTTTGATGCTTTATGGTGCTTCCTTCTGCTTTCACTTCTCCAATGTTCCGTTCGAGCTGCCCTCGCGTTGTCCTGCGGACAAAGCTTAAACTTCGAGAGCTATCAAACCAGGCATGACGGCTACGCCGATCCAACGCGAATTACCCAAAAGCTCATGCCAAAAAAGCCAGTGAACGGTAAGCAGCCGGCAAACCCGCAAAAAAACTGCCCCGCGGCGTTCATCCGCGGGGCAGTTCATGTCTCTTTTCGCTTAGTAAGCGGCGCGCTCGCGCTCGTAAGCGGCGATTTTATCTTCATGCTGCAGCGTCAAGCCGATATCGTCCAGGCCAAGCAGCAAAAACTGGCGGCGGTGCTCGTCGATGTCAAACGCGATGTCAAGACCGAACTCGTCCGTCAAGCGCTTGTTCTCCAAATCGACAGTCAGCTTGTAGCCTTCGTGCTTCGCCGTGCGCTGGAACAGCTCTTCTACCTGCTCTTCCGTCAGCTTCAGCGGCAGGATGCCGTTCTTAAAGCAGTTGTTGTAGAAAATATCGGCGAACGAAGGTGCGATGACGCATTTGAAGCCATAGTCCAAAATCGCCCACGGCGCGTGCTCGCGGGACGAGCCGCAGCCGAAGTTGGCGCGTGAAATCAAAACGGAAGCGCCTTGGTAACGCGGCTTGTTCGGCTCGAAGTCCGGATTTACTTCCCCGTTTTCGAAGAAACGCCATTCGTAGAACAAAAATTGTCCGAAGCCGCTCCGTTCGATGCGTTTCAAAAATTGTTTCGGAATAATCGCGTCCGTATCGACATTGACCCGGTCGACGGGAGCGACGATGCCGGTCAGTTGTTTGAATGGTTCCATAGTCGTTATACCCCTCTCACCGTGATTAGTTGGCTACCGCCGATTTGATTTGCCATTCGCGCACGTCCGTGAAGCGGCCTTTGATTGCGGCCGCCGCGGCCATTGCCGGCGATACGAGATGCGTGCGTCCGCCGCGGCCTTGACGTCCTTCGAAGTTGCGGTTCGAGGTCGAGGCGCAGCGTTGTCCCGGCTGCAGCACGTCCGGATTCATCGCGAGGCACATCGAGCAGCCCGCTTCGCGCCATTCGAAGCCCGCTTCGATGAAAATTTTGTCCAATCCTTCCTTCTCGGCTTGCATCTTTACGCGGCCCGAGCCCGGAACGACGATCGCCGTCACGCGGTCGCTCACTTTATAGCCGCGCGCGATTTCGGCGGCCGCCCGAAGGTCTTCGATCCGTCCGTTCGTGCAGGAGCCGATAAATACGTAGTCGATCTCAATGTCGGTTATCGGAGTGCCCGGTTTCAGGTCCATATATTCAAGCGCCTTTTCGGCCGCTTTGCGTTCGTTTTCGGTCGCGAATTTCGCTGGATCCGGTACGGCGGACGTAATGTCCGTGCCCATGCCCGGGCTTGTTCCCCAGGTTACTTGCGGAATCAAGGAATCGACGTCGAATTCGACAACGGCGTCATAGGTTGCGCCTTCGTCGCTTTTCAGTTCGTTCCATCTTGCTACCGCCGCTTCGAAATCGGCCGGCGCATACTCGCGGCCGCGCAAATATTCGTACGTCGTTTCGTCCGGCGCGATCAGGCCGGCGCGCGCTCCGCCTTCGATCGACATGTTGCATACCGTCATTCTCTCTTCCATCGACAGGCTGCGGATCGCTTCCCCGGTGTATTCGATAACGTAACCGGTCGCAAAGTCCGTCCCGTATTTGGCGATGACGCCGAGAATCATGTCTTTCGCCGTGACGCCCGGCTTGCGCTTGCCGTTGAAGCGAACTTCCATCGTCTTCGGCTTTGCCTGCTGAAGACATTGCGTCGCCATGACGTGCTCGACCTCGCTCGTGCCGATGCCGAACGCCAGCGCTCCGAACGCGCCGTGCGTCGACGTATGGCTGTCGCCGCACACGATCGTTTTGCCCGGATGCGTCAGGCCAAGCTCAGGACCCATAACGTGTACGACGCCTTGGTCCAGGTTGTTCAGGTCGAACAGCTTGACGCCGAAGTCTTGGCAGTTTTTCGTAAGGGTGTCGATTTGCTGCTTCGAGATCGGGTCTTTAATATTGAAACGGTCCTTCGTCGGAACGTTGTGGTCCATCGTCGCGAACGTCAAATCCGGGCGGCGGATTTTGCGGCCGGACATGCGAAGCCCTTCGAATGCCTGCGGCGACGTCACCTCGTGCACCAGGTGAAGGTCGATATACAGAATGCTTGGCTTGCCTTCTTCCGAATGGATAACGTGATTGTCCCAAATTTTCTCAAACATTGTCTTCTTCGCCATTCAAGCTCACCTCGTAAATCGTTCGAATAAGTTCATTGAGGTTAGCTTATAACATTTCCGTTGATTGTTCCAAGATATAATATCTATAATGGCTATAGGAAAGAACTATGAGATAACGAGCGAACAAACCGTTAAAAGGGGATACAAGATGGAACTGAGACAGTTGCTGTACGTGATTCAAATCGCCAAGGAAAAAAATTTCTCCCGCGCCGCCGAGAAGCTTCATATCGCCCAGCCGTCGCTAAGCCAGCAGCTGTCCAAGCTGGAGCAGGAAATCGGCGTATTGCTGTTCCGCCGGACGACGAATTCCGTCGAGCTGACGCAGGCCGGCCATTCGTTCGTGGAGAAAGCCCAGTCCATATTGGACGCCGTGGAGCAGCTGAAACAGGAGATGGACGACATGGCCCAAATGCGCCGGGGGCGTCTGGTCGTCGGAACGCTGCCGATTACGGGCGCCCACATTTTGCCGATCGTTCTTCCGGCTTTCGGGGCCAAATACCCGCAAATCGAAGTAATTCTCGTCGAGGAAACGACCGCCAGGCTGGAGCAGCTGACCGCAAGCGGCGGAACGGACATCAGCCTGCTTACCCTCCCGCTTCTCGATCCTTCCCTTTCGTGGGAACCGCTCATGGAAGAGGAGATATGCCTTGCCGTCCCTCCGACCCATCCGCTTGCGAAGCGGACGAACGGCGTCGATGTCGCGGAGCTGAAGGACGAGCCGTTCATCGGCCTGAAGAAAGGGCAAGGCTTCCGGCAAATTACCGTCTCGATCTGCCAGCAGGCCGGCTTCACGCCGGACATCGTGTTCGAGAGCAGCAATATCGAGACGGTTCAATCGCTAGTTGCCGGGGGCATGGGGATCGCCTTCGTCCCCCAAATGCTGACGCGCTCGGGCGGAGGCGATTTCGTCCCGGTTTATTTGCCGCTCAAGAGCAGGCCTTCCCGGACGCTGGTCATCGGCTGCAGCAAGGACCGTTACCTGTCCAAAGCCGCCCAAGCGTTTATCCAAACGATGCACGAGACGGTCGATCAATATTTTCAAAGCCGGTTTTAAACCTTAATAAAGAGCGGGACGCCGGTCTTCGAAAACCGGAATTTTCGAACGGACCGCGTCGACGAGAGCCAGATCGATCTCCGCATATAGAATCGTTTCTTCCTCTCCCGCTTCCGCCACGGTTTCTCCCCACGGGTCGATGACCATGGAATGGCCGAAGAAGGCTGTATCTCCGCTTCGGCCGGTCCGGTTGCAGGCGACGACGAACATTTGGTTTTCGATCGCCCGCGCGGTCAGAAGCGTACGCCAATGATGCAGTCTCGGATGCGGCCACTCGGCCGGCACAAACAGCAGCTTGGCGCCGCCGAGCGCAAGCTTCCTCGCCAGCTCGGGAAAACGGATGTCGTAGCAAATCATCATCCCGGCGTCCGTTCCTTCCAGCCGCAGCGTCCCGGGCTTATCGCCTTCCTTCAAGTACTTTTCTTCGTCCATCAGCCGGAACAGGTGGATTTTGGAATAAGCGCCCGTCTCGTTGCCGTCCCGGTCAAACGCAAATATCGTATTGTACACGCCGTCCTCGCGCCCTTCCGCAATCGAGCCGGCAACGACATGAATGCGGTGCTGTTCGCAAAACGACTTGACGAACGCCTTCGTCCGGCTTCCGTAGCTGTCCGCGAGCCCGGTTATTTCCGTCAAAGCGTATCCCGTATTCCACATTTCGGGAAATACGATCACGTCCGGCTTTTCCTCGCAAGCCGCCGCTTCTTCCATCATCGTTTTCAGCTTGGCGAAATTCGCTTCCGGCTCTCCGACCGCGATATCCATTTGCAGCAACGCAAGCCGTAACCGTTGTTTCATGGTGCATCTCTCCTTCATAAGCTCTCTGCTGATAATCCCGTTAGACCTTATCATCCTCGATACGAAGCCGGCGTGTCAAGGCGAAGCCCTAAAGCCGGCCCTCGGCTTCCCGGAACAATATTGCCGCATAGGAACGCCAAAGGAGGAAAATATAACGAAGACTATTGCAGCGCATGCTGCCTTATTAAAAGGAGACAAACGAATGCACAACATGAAATGGAACCGCCTCGTTGCCGGATTGCTTGTCGTTTGCGGCTTAACCTGCTTCGCCGGCGCCGCGGCCGCTTACGCCGCTCCGGAACCGTCCGTATCGCTGCGTCCCGTTCAAGTTTTCGACGTCAAGGCGGAGAAGGTCGTCCGGACGATCGACAATGACGAACAATTCCAAGCTTACGTGAAGGAATGGGTTCGATCCGTCACCGGATTTGCTCCGCAGCTGCGGCCGGATGAAAACTGCAGCTACGTTTACCGGATCCCGCTTGCGGAGCCGGTGACGGTTTCTTTTAACCGGGTTGCGATCCGTTCCGAGGACGTGTTCCTCTTTTATTGCGACGGCACTCCGCCCCTCCTCCTTGTATTCGACGATCGGCGCAGACCGTATTTGCTACTTTTCAAAGCGGATATTACGCCATTTATCCGAAAAGTCGGCCTTCCCGCCTTATAATCCGGACTCCGCCCGGCCGGCCCGCGCCAATCGCCGCTCGACACGCTGCCGTTCGCATGCTACATTAAATTGAAAACGATTTGTGCAGGATCATTGTGGAGAGTGAGCGAATGAAAACCGATTCGAAACTGATGGATATTAGGCCGGCCGACCGAATGAAAGGTTTGCCGACGCAATTTTTCGCGAAGCTGGTCGCCAAAGCGAACGCCCAGGCGGCGAAAGGCCGGGACGTCATCAATTTGGGACAAGGCAACCCGGATAAGCCTACCCCGCCCCATATTGTAGCCAAGCTGCAGGAAGCGGCCGCCAATCCTTTGTACCACCGGTATCCGCCGTTCAGCGGATATCTCTTTTTGAAAGAAGCCGTCGCCAAGCGTTATAAGGAAGATTACGGCGTCGAGCTGGATCCGAATACGGAAGTGGCCATCTTGTTCGGCGGCAAAACCGGCCTTGTCGAAATTAGCCAATGCTTGCTGAATCCGGGCGACGTCTGCCTTGTTCCCGATCCGGGTTATCCGGATTATTGGTCGGGCGTGGCGCTCGCCGGCGCGGAGATGTCGTTCATGCCGCTTAGCGAGGCGAACCGCTTCTTGCCCGATTACGGCAACATCGACGAACGGACGGCGGCTCGCGCCAAGCTGATGTTTCTCAATTATCCGAACAATCCGACCGGAGCGGTGGCAGACTCCGCCTTTTACGAGAAAACGGTCGAGTTCGCCAAGCGGCACAACATCGTTGTCGCCAGCGATTTCGCTTACGGCGCCATCGGATTCGACGGGCGGCGGCCGGTAAGCTTCCTGGAAACGCCGGGGGCGAAAGAGGTCGGCGTCGAGTTCTACACGTTGTCCAAAACGTACAACATGGCCGGATGGCGGGTCGGTTTCGCGTTAGGAAACGCCAAGGTCGTCTCCCTCATTAACGAAATTCAAGACCACTATTACTGCAGCTTGTTCGGCGGCATTCAGGAAGCGGCTGCCGCTGCGCTGACCGGTCCGCAGCAATGCGTCGACGAGCTTGTGGCAAGATACGAGAGACGCCGAGAAGCTTTGTTCGCCGCGCTTGACGAGATCGGCTGGAAAGCGGCGAGACCGGGCGGCTCCTTCTTCTGCTGGCTCCCGGTGCCCGAAGGGCATACGTCGGAATCGTTCGCCGGTCTTGCGCTGGAGAAAGCCGATGTCGTCGTCGCTCCGGGCGTCGGCTTCGGCCGAAGCGGCGAAGGTTATGTGCGCCTTGGCTTGCTGGCGGATGAAGAAAGACTTGTCGAAGCGGTCGGAAGGATCGGCAAGCTCGGATTGTTCGGCTGACGGCATATTCTGTCTTCTATTTGAACAACTGGCTTCTTTACAGTCCGGTGCCGACATGTTATGCTAATTTCAATCTATGTACAGCCGTTATACGGATCATAACGTGATGACGGGACCAGTAAGCATGTCAAGGTCGTGAACCAGAGAGCGGATTTCCACGGGCTGCAAAAATCCGACTCGACCGCATGCCGAACCCACCCCCGAACGGCCGGCGAGGAGCCGGACAGCGCCTCTGTTACAAGGCCCAAGTCGGATGGCCCGGAGCGACCCCGCTTATAAGCGGCGGCATCGTTGTCGGCCATCAATGAAGGTGGTACCGCGGAAGCGTTGGCTTTCGTCCTTTAGAGGACGGAAGCCTTTTTCATTTTTGACGGAAAGGGATCAATATGCCGGATAATAACCTTATTGTAGTGAAAATCGGGAGCAGCTCGCTTACGTCCGAAGAAGGCGGCTTGAACCGGGAAAGAATCGCTTTTTTTGCCGAAGAGCTCGCTTCCCTTCATGCCGAAGGCCGCGGCGTCGTCCTCGTCACCTCGGGCGCCGTGGCGGCCGGCTTCCGCCAAATCGGCTATAACGCAAGACCGAAGGCGCTCCACGAGAAGCAGGCCGCCGCCGCGGTCGGCCAAGCTTTGCTCATGCAAGCTTATCAAGAGGCTTTCGGCCGCCACGGCATCGTCGCCGCGCAGCTGCTCTTGACCCGGGCCGACTTCTCCAACCGGAAGCGGATCAACAATGCGATGATGACGATGGAAGAGCTGCTGCGGCTGCGGACCGTCCCGATTATTAACGAAAACGACACCGTCTCGACGGGCGAGCTGAAATTCGGGGATAACGACAATTTGTCCGCTCTTGTCGCCAATATGTGCAAAGCGGAGCAGCTTATCATTATTACGGACATGGACGGATTGTACACGGACGATCCGCGCCGCAACCCGGAGGCCGTCAAAATCGACCGGGTCGACCAAATTACCGGCGACATCGTCCGCTTGGCCGGAGGAGCGGGTTCCTCGGTCGGCACGGGCGGCATGCGTTCCAAGATCGAAGCGGCGCGGATCGCTACGCGAGGCGGCATCCGAACCTTTATCGGCCGGGTGCTCGATGCCGGCGACCTCCGGCTCGCGGCCGAAGGGTGCGGCAAAGGGACGTATTTCGACACCGCGCTGAACAGCTTGCCGATGAAAAAACAATGGCTAGGCTTCCACTCGCTGCCTCAAGGCAGCATCACGGTCGACGCCGGCGCCGAACGCGCGCTGCTGATCGGCGGCAAAAGCCTGCTGCCGGTCGGGGTCACCGGCTTGGACGGCGACTTCCATCCGGGCGACGTCGTCGAGGTTAGAAATGCGGAGGGCGAAACGATCGGCCGCGGTGTCGTCAATTATGCCGCCTGGCAGGTGAAAGCCGTCGCCGGGCTCAGCACGGATGAAATCCGCGACCGGATTGACGTCCACCGAATCGAAGTGATTCACCGCGACGAATGGGTGTCGCTAAGGTAATTCAAAACTTTGCAATTTACGGGAGGTAACCTACGATGAGCGAGGTACGGGATAAAGCGCTGCTGGCGAAGCAAGCGGCGCAAGCGATGAACCGGCTTAGCACGGAACAAAAAAATAAAGCGCTGCTGGCAATGGCCGAAGCCTTGATTGCCGGCGCGCCGCATATTATAGAAGCCAACCGCCGCGATCTCGACCGCGGACGCGCGGGCGGCACAAGCGAGTCGATGCTTGACCGGCTGGCGCTCACGGAAGAGCGTATCCGGGGCATCGCCGAAGGGCTGCGGCAAATCGCCGAGCTGCCCGATCCGGTCGGCGAGCTGCTGGAGCAGTTCGAGCGTCCGAACGGACTGCGCGTCGAGAAACGGAGAGTTCCGCTAGGCGTCATCGGCATGATTTACGAGTCGAGGCCGAACGTGACGGTCGACGCCGCGGGGTTATGCTTGAAGACGGGCAACTGCGTCGTGCTGCGCGGCGGATCCGCGGCAATCGAATCGAACAAAGCGATCGTAGCCCTATTGAAGGAAGCTTTGGACCGCTCCGGCGCGCCGGCCGACGCCATTCAGCTCGTCGAGGATTCCGACCGCGGTTCCGTTAACGAGATGCTGAAGCTGAACGGCTTGCTCGACGTCGTCATTCCGCGCGGCGGAGCCGCC
Source organism: Paenibacillus thailandensis (assembly GCF_042685365.1). Lineage (NCBI taxonomy): Bacteria > Bacillati > Bacillota > Bacilli > Caryophanales > Paenibacillaceae > Paenibacillus > Paenibacillus thailandensis. The sequence goes on from NZ_JBHUMY010000020.1 coordinate 15,788, forward strand.
TTAATCCAAAATGTCGTCCAAAACGCCACCGTTCCCGTCATTGAAACGGGGGCCGGCATTTGCCATACTTATATCGACGATTCCGCGAAGCTCGGCATGGCCGTCGACATCGCTTTTAACGCCAAGGTGCAAAGACCGTCCGTATGCAACTCGATGGAGACGCTCCTGGTGCACGAAGCGTTCGCCGCTCGCTCGTTAAACGAGCTGCTGCAGCCGTTCGCCGAAGCCGGCGTCGAAATAAGAGGCTGCGAGCGGACGGCGGCTGTCCTGCCGGGTATCAAGCTCGCCGGTCCGGCCGACTACGCGACGGAATATAACGACTATATTATGAACGTCCGAATCGTGTCCGGCCTGGACGAAGCGCTCGACCATATCGCGGCTTACGGCACGAAACATTCGGAATGCATCGTCACGGAAAGCGGCGCGAACGCCGAGCGCTTTCTGCAGGAGGTCGACGCGGCAGCCGTCTACCATAACGCATCCACCCGCTTTACGGACGGCTTCGAGTTCGGCTTCGGCGCGGAAATCGGCATCAGCACGCAGAAGCTGCACGCCCGCGGCCCGATGGGCTTGCCCGCCCTCACATCCACCAAGTTCCGCGTTTACGGCGACGGGCAAACGAGAGGCTGACCCGAATATAGCAAGCAATTTATACAACGGAGGAAACGAGCGATGAGCTTAACGACCCAATCCGGACAGTCTTCGGCCGTTTCGAATTTGCGCATATGCTTCTATGGCGCCGGTTCGATGGCGGAGGCGCTTGTCCGCGGACTGATTCATAATAACTTGGCCGAGCCCGGCCGCATCTCGATGTTGAACCGCCAGAACGCGGACCGGCTGCGCGAACTGCACGACCGGTACGGCATCGTTACGGTGCAGCAAGGCGTTAGCCCCGAGGATCTGCTTCAAGACGCCGATATCGTCATGCTTGCGATGAAGCCCAAAGACGCGGCCGAGGCGATTGCGCAAATCAGGCACCTGCTTCGTCCCGAGCAGCTAATCGTATCCGTCATCGCCGGTCTGTCGATCGATTCGTTAAGCCGGCTGATCGGCAAACCGGTATCGATCGTCAGGACGATGCCGAATACGTCTTCGACGATCGGGCTGGGCGTGACGGGGCTCAGCTATTCCGCGGGCGTAACCGATCGGCAGCGGATCGTTGCCGAGCAGCTGTTTGGAGCGGTCGGCATGACCGTGACGATCCCGGAGTCCATGCAGGACGCCGTAACGGGCGTGTCCGGCAGCGGACCCGCCTACGTTTATTATTTTATGGAGTCGATGATTGCCGGAGCGGTCGAGCTCGGCTTCGATCCGGAGGAATCGCGCCGTCTGGTGCTGCAGACGTTCCTGGGCGCGGCCGAGATGGTGCGCCAAACCGGAGAAGACCCTGCCGAGTTGAGAAGAAAAGTAACTTCGCCGAACGGGACGACGCAGGCGGCTATCGAGCTGATGGAACGGGACGGCTTGAAAACGACCGTCATGGGAGCCGTTGCGAGATCGGCGGAGAGAGCCGGCGAAATCGGGAAAGAATTGGAAAGGAAGATTAACGAATGAATGGCATGTGCGTAGCCACTTACCGCTGCTTTGATGAAAAAGCGGATTTTCATAAACGGGCGTTATCCATCGCCGTCGGGCTGACGGTCGGCAGCTGGACCGAGCTGCCGGAAGCGCGAAAAGCAGAGATGGAGAAGCATCTCGGCAAGGTGCTGTCCGTCGAAGTGCATGAAGAAGCGGGAAAGGAAAGGTACGCGGATATCCGCATCGCCTACCCGGACATTAACTTCAGCCGCGACATTCCGGCGCTGCTCGTCACGATATTCGGCAAGCTGTCGATGGACGGACGAATCAAGCTGATCGACATCGACGTTTCGGACGAGTTCCGGTCCGCTTTCCCGGGACCGAAGTTCGGCCTTCAAGGCGTGCGCGATCTTCTTGGCGTGCACGACCGTCCGCTTTTGATGAGCATATTCAAATCCGTCATCGGCTACGATCTGGCGAATTTGCAGGAACAATTTTATAAGCAGGCGCTTGGCGGCGTAGACTTGATCAAGGATGACGAAATATTGTTCGAGAACCCGCTGACGCCGCTGGAAAAACGGGTGGAAGCCTGCATGGAGGCGGCTCGCAAAGCAAGCGAGGAAACCGGCCAAAAGCTGCTTTATGCGGTGAACTTGACCGGCCCGACGTCGCAGCTCGCGGACAACGCGCGCAAAGCGATTGCGGCCGGCGCCAACGCTTTGCTGTTCAACGTGCTCGCCTACGGCTACGACGTGCTTCACGAGCTGAGCAAGGACCCGTCCATCTCGGTGCCGATCGCGGCGCATCCGGCGGTCGGCGGCGCTTATTATCAATCGCCTTATTACGGCATCGGCGCATCCGTCCTGTTCGGCAAGCTGATGCGTCTGGCGGGCGCCGACCTCGTCCTGTTCCCTTCCCCGTACGGCTCCGTTGTGATGCCGAAGGAAGAAAACATGGCGGTCAAGGAAGTGCTCCTGGCCGAAACGGACGGCCTCAAAGCGAGCTTCCCGGTTCCGTCGGCCGGCATCCATCCGGGACTTGTCCCGCTTATTTTGCGCGACTTCGGACAAGATGTCGTCGTCAACGCCGGCGGCGGCGTACACGGCCACCCGCTGGGCACCGCTGCCGGCGGCAAGGCTTTCCGGCAAGCCATCGATGCGGTGCTGGCCGGGGAATCGCTGGAGGAAGCGGCCCGAAAGCCGGGAGCCGAACCGCTTCAAGCGGCAATTGATGCATGGGGGATTAGACATTCATGAGTATGACAGCCAGACAACGCGTTATCTTTTGCGATTTCGACGGCACGATTACCGTCAACGACAACATCGTCGCGATCATTCGCCATTTCAACCCGCCGGGTTGGGAAGCGATCGCGGAGCAGGTGCTGGCGCAGCAAATTTCGATCCGGGACGGCGTCGGGCGGATGTTCCGCCTCCTCCCCGCCTCGCTGAAGGAGCAAGTGGTCGATTACGGCATCTCCAACGTCCGTATCCGCGAGGGTTTCGCCGAGCTTCTCGCTTACGCGAAGGAAGCCGGTATCGACTTTTACGTCACAAGCGGCGGCATCGACTTTTTTGTCTATCCGGTGCTGGAGCGCTTCGGCATTCCGACCAACCATATTTTTTGCAACGGTAGCGATTTTTCGGGAGAACGAATTGAAATTACGTGGCCGCATCCATGCGATGAGCACTGCAATAACGATTGCGGCATGTGCAAAACGACGATTATGCGCCGTTTCCCGTCCGACAGGTACGAGCGCATCATTATCGGCGACAGCGTAACGGACTTCGAAGGGGCCAAGCTGGCGGACGTCGTTTACTCCCGCTCCCATTTGACGGAGAAATGCCGGGAGCTGGGCCTTGCGCATACCGAATTCGAAACGTTCCACGATATAATCGACGATATGAAACGGGAAAGGAACTGACAGCAGATGAGCAGCTTCGAGCACATTACTTTGGAACAGAAGCAACAAGCGTTCGCCGAGCTGAGAGAGGTGAAGGAGCTTTTTGCCTCCCGCGGCTGGTTTCCCGGCACAAGCGGCAATTTGTCGGTGCGGGTAGGCGATTTTGACCCGGAGCAATTTTATTTCGCCATTACGGCCAGCGGCAAAGACAAAACGGTCAATACGCCGGAAGACTATTTGCTGGTGGACAAGCAAGGCAAAGCTTGCGAGAAAACGAACCTCCGCCCTTCCGCGGAAACGCTGATCCATTGCGAAATTTACCGGTTAACGGGCGCGGGGGCGATCTTCCATATTCACTCCGTGTTCAATAACGTCATCTCGGAATATTTCTGGAACCGCGGCTCGGTGCCGGTCGACGGCGTCGAGCTGATTAAAGGATTGAACATTTGGGAAGAAGAAGCGCATATCGAGATTCCGATCGTATCGAATTATGCCGATATTCCGCGGATCGTCCCGGAAGTGACGGAACGGCTGCAGGCCGGCGTGCCGGGCATCCTCCTCCGCAAGCACGGCATATACGCTTGGGGCGCCAACGCGTTTGAAGCGAAACGCCATATCGAATCGTTCGAGTTCATCTTCGAATACGTGTACCGGCTGGAACTGCTCAAAAAAGGTCTGTAACGATCTGTTCCGGACATTACCATTACGGTCAAAAGCGGCAGCCATGGACGATTTAAGTAAAGTCCAGGCCTGCCGTTCTTTTTTGAAGGTTGGCGTATATCCGTTTTAAACAGAGACTGGATAGAATATAGAAACAGCGGCAGCTTTGGACCGAAAAAGAAAGTCCCAGGCTGCCGCTGTTTTATTGAGGTACCCTTATTCTGAGCAATTGATCATCCACTTACGTTGATTCATATATCGCTCGCCCCACTCGCCCAATTGGTCTAATATGGATTCCAGCGACTTTCCGAGTTCACTCATTTCATAGACAACTTTCGGCGGCACTTGGTTATACACCGTTCGAATGATGATGCCGTCTTCTTCCAGCTCCCGAAGCTGTTGAGTCAACATCTTTTGTGTAATTTCGGGGATTTTCTTTTTTAGTTCGTTCGTTCTCATCGGCCCGGGTCCACAGTTCAAATGGCATAATATCAATAATTTCCATTTTCCTCCTAAAACCTCCAACGTCGCTTCCGCGGGGATGTTATAAGTCCGTGTTTTCGGCAGTTCCATAGGATAACCATCCTCTAATCGGTTTTGATTAAACGGGTACTTTTCGGTGCCTATAACACTTTTCAGTTCTTATAGCACAAAAAAGTGCGTTCTTCCGTTTTTTTCCTTCATCCTACATAATTTTATCGTACCTGATTCGAACAAAAAAGTAGAAAATGGAAGGTGACGGCTTTGAAAATATTAACCGTTGTATCGCACCCTAGGGTGAATTCCTTAACCTTTTCGGTCGCGGCCCGTTTTACACAGGGGCTCGCCGATGCCGGACACGAAACGGAAATACTCGATCTGCATCGCAGCGGCTTTAATCCCGTGTTGTGGGAAGCGGATGAACCCGACTGGTCTTCCGACGATCGCAAGATCTATTCTCCCGAGGTTGAAGCCGAAATCGAACGAATGCAGAAACACGATGCTCTCGCCTATATTTTCCCGATATGGTGGTTCAGTCTGCCTGCTATGCTGAAAGGATATATCGACCGGGTTTGGAACAATGGTTATGCATACGGCTCCAATAAATTGCATCACAAACAAGTACTGTGGCTTGGTCTGGCAGCGGCTCCGAAAGAACACTTTGAGAAAAGACAATACGATAAAATGCTCTCCCAGCTGCTGAACATCGGAATGGCCGATTACTGCGGAATATCCAATAGCAAGGTCGAGATATTCTATGACACCTTGGATTCAAGGCCGGAAATTTTCGATAAGCTTCTGACGCAAGCTTATGATCTCGGATTACATTATGACAAAGCGTCAATCGCCGCAACTTCCTAATTCAAGTACAAGTTTCAGCATGGCAAATAGGGTTGTCCCGTCGTTCCGGATTCCGGATGACAAGACAACCCTTGTTTCGTTCCCCATATCATTAGTTGAACTAAACGTTGACGGCCGTTCCTTTCGAAAGGGAGCTCCCTTTCTCCTTCCATTTGGCTTGGTCGATGAAGTTCATCGGTCCAACATCAATAGCTAATGTTTTCCGCCTCTGAATTTTTGCGCGTGAGCCCGCGCCTCCTCTTCGTTGGTAACGCGGTTCCGGCTCCACTCCAGCAAAATCCGGTCGATATACCGCAAGCTAAGCTTGCCGGCAAACACGGCTTCTTTCAGCGCGAACCGGATAATCTCCTCCGAATAGCGGTCTTGGTCGAGCCATCCGCTGATCGTTTCGCATTCCATCGGGGATAAGAGCCGGCCGAATTCCTGCTCGAACACGGAAAACAGATTGCTCGGATCGGCCGCTCTCCGCTCCGGCTTGCGGTTTGTTTGCTGCTTCGTCCGGCGCTTGTCCTCTGCGGCCCATTCGGCCGCTTTCAGCAGCCATCCCTCCAGACTGTAGCGCTCGGATTGAACCCCGGTCGACGGATCAATCTCGTCTTCGATCGCCAGAAATCCGTCCCGGAGCAGCCGGCCAAGCATTTGGGCCACGGCAACGGGCGTCGTCCCAAGCCTCTCCGCCAGCTGTTCGGGCGTCGGAAATTCGATATATTCCCTCTCGCCGAACAACATCAGCTGAAGAAGCAGCATCATCTCCGTATCCGATAACCCAAGCTGGCGGTACGACTTGAGAAGCAGCGCCGAAACATGGATGCCGCCTTCGTTCAGGGCAGCGGCCAACCCGCGCGAATAAGCTTTCCACATCTCCTGACTCAACTCATCCGCCGCCTTTCGCATAAACAAAATTATAAATCCTATAGTTGAAACCTTTACACTCGCTATATTCGATTAACCGTTACCCGTTTAACTTGCGTTTGACAAGATCGTACGTATCGCGGGCAATCAGAAGCTCTTCGTTCGTCGGTACGACGAGCACCTGCACTTTGGACGACTCCGAAGAGATCCGGCGCGTTTCTTTGCTGCGGACGGCGTTTTTCTCGTCGTCCAGCTCGACCCCGAGGAAGGTTAGCCCCTCGCACACCGCTTTGCGCAGCGCGCTCGAATTTTCGCCTACGCCCGCGGTGAAGAGCAGCACGTCGATGCCGTTCATGGCTGCCGTATATGCCCCGATATATTTGCGGAGACGGTAGACGTACATGTCGAACGCAAGCTTCGCTTTCGCGTCGCCTTCCTCCATCGCCTGCTCGATTTCGCGCATGTCGCTGCTCAGTCCGGAAACGGCCAGCATGCCGCTGTGCTTGTTCAGCATCGAATTCACTTCGCTAAGCGTAAGCTCTTCCTTGTTCATGACGTACGGGACGATTGCCGGATCCAGATCGCCGCTCCGCGTCCCCATCATCAGACCTTCAAGCGGCGTCATGCCCATGCTTGTGTCGTACGATTTTCCGTTCAGGATCGCCGTGCAGCTGGCGCCGTTGCCGATATGGCAGCTGACGATTTTGAGCGATTCGATCGGCTTGCCGAGATAATCGGCCGCTTGTCCGCTTACGTATTTGTGGGACGTGCCGTGGAAGCCGTAGCGGCGAACTTTGTGCCGGCTGTAAAGAATCGTCGGAATCGGGTACAAATACGACGTCCGCGGCATCGATTGATGGAACGCCGTATCGAACACGACGACTTGCGGCACGTCCGGCAGGTTGGCCTCCACCGCGTTAATCCCCATCATATGGGCCGGATTGTGCAGCGGCGCAAGATCAAACAGCCTGCGGATTTCCAGCTTCACTTCCTGGTTGACGACAACGGACTCCTTAAACGTCTCGCCGCCGTGTACGATCCGGTGGCCGACAGCGTCGATTTCGCCGATCTCTGTCAAAACGCCGTACTCGGCATCCACCAGCATTTCCAGCACCCTTCTGACGGCCGTTACATGGTCCAAAATTTCGCTAACCTGACGCGCCTCCGGCTTGCCCGCCGGCTCATGGGTTACGATCGAGGAGTCCATGCCGATCCGCTCGACGCGCCCGCTTGCGAGCACCGATTCATCCAACATGTTATAGAGCTGATATTTTAAAGAGGAGCTTCCCGCATTGATGACTAAAATTTTCATTGTATCCGATCCCCATCCATATCGTATTTAAAAAATCCTTGTCCCGACTTGACGCCAAGATGGCCTGCCCGCACCATCTTTTTCAATACGATGGAAGGGCGGTATTTCAATTCGCCGTATTCGCGGAACATGCCGTCAAGCGCGGCAAGGACGGAATCGAGGCCGAACCGGTCGGCCATCTCGAACGGGCCGTGCTGGAACGAATACCCGATGCGCATGGCGCTGTCGATATCTTCGGCCGATGCCACGCCTTCTTCAAGCACGTGCAGCGCTTCGTTAATAAACAGGCAAATAAGCCTGCTCGTGACGAAGCCAGGCGATTCGAACACCATGATTCCTTTTTTCCGGATCACTTCCTCGACGAAAAGACGCGTCTGTTCAAACGTGTTTTCGGACGTCTGAAGCCCCCGTACGATTTCGACCATGTCGATTTTCGTCGCCGGGTATACGAAATGCAAGCCGATAATCCGTTCGGGATGAGCGGCTACGCTGGCGATTTCGGTCAAGCTTAAAGCGGAAGTGTTGCTGGCCAGAATGACGTCCGGCTTGCAAATCCGGTCCAAATCCTGAAAAACCGCTTTTTTGATCAGCAAATCCTCCGTAATCGATTCGATCACAAGATCGCATTCCGCAAGCTCCATATAATCTTTGGCTTTATGAATACGATTCATGAGCAGCTTCTTTTCGGCTTGCGTAAGCGCCCATTTTTCGATTTTTTTATCGAGGCTTTGCTCGATCATATGAAGGCCGTGATCCAGCCGTTCCTCGTTTTTTTCCACGAGACATACATCAAGGCCGTTGGCGGCCAGCATCTCCGCGATGCTTTGTCCCATCGTGCCAACGCCCACTACACCGACTTTTCTTATTGCCATAACGTGTGGTTCTCTCCTCTATAAGGTTGTGCATCTATCTTTTCTGAAAATTGAGAAACATTCTTAATGCGTATGTATCCCAATTCATTATAACGATTTTCAGCAAAAAATGAAGGCAGACAATTGTCTACCCCCAAAATTTTTTATGACAATTATACTTTTTGCTGGGGTCAATATGCCGCGGCGACGGACGTTTGCGACGGCGTCCGGCCAAGCAGCCGCCGGAATTCGTCGCCCGTCAGCGTCTCCTCGCGGATAACGACGTCAAGCGCGCTCACGAACACTTCCCGCTTTGCTTCCAGCATGGACTTGGTTCTTTCCATCAGCTCGTCCAGAATCGAACGCGTTACTTTCGCCCAACCGTCGGGCGTCATCATTTGCGCGTCGATAATGCCCAGCTCGGTCAACCCCGACTCCACCATCGTACGCACGATGTTCATCGCTTGGTCGAAATCGCCTTTCGATCCGGTGCTCCGGCCGCCGTAAAAAATTTCTTCGGCCGCCGCGCCGCCAAGCGCGATCATAATTTGTTGATCGAGAAATTCGCGCGTATACAAATAATGGTCTTGCTGCGGGTTATGCCTTACGTAGCCGAGCGCCTGGCCGCGAGGCGACAACGCTACGCTGGAAACGCTGCCGGGACGCACAAGCTCGGCCATAATAGCATGCCCAAGCTCATGGAGCGCCACTCTTTCGCGTTCTTCGTTCGTTGCTTCGCGGTCCGTCTTCTCGCCCATCATAACCTTGTCGATCGCCATCGCGAGATGATGATCGCCGATCGTCTCGCTATCTTCCCGCATCGCATAAATCGCGGCTTCGTTCATGACGCTTTCGAGCTGCGCGCCGGAGAAGCCAAACGACTCGGACGCGATCCGGTCCAGATCGACATCGGGATGCAGCGGCTTGTTCGCCGCATGGATGCTCAATATATGCTTGCGCCCTTTTTTGTCCGGAAGATCGACCGTAATGTGGCGGTCGAACCGTCCCGGACGGAGCAAAGCCGCATCCAGCGAATCTTTGCGGTTCGTCGCCGCTATGAGCAATATCCGAGGCTTGTCGTTCGTATGAATGCCGTCCATCTCGGTCAGCAATTGGTTAAGCGTCTGGTCGTATTCGCGCTGCTGGCCGCCGTCGCGCTTGCCGCCGATGACGTCGATTTCGTCGATGAAAATAACGGCGCTGTCCTTGCCCGCTTTTTTCGCTTTCGTCCGCGCTTCCTTGAACAGGTCGCGGATCCGGCTCGCTCCGACGCCCACGTACATTTCGACGAATTCGCTGCCGGAAGCCGCCAAATAGACGGAATTCGTATAATGGGCCGCGGCCTTCGCGAGTAGCGTTTTGCCTGTCCCCGGCGGGCCGGCCAGCAGAATGCCTTTGAGCGGGCGAATGCCCAGTTTGCGAATTTCGTCGGCTTTGACGATGAAGTCAAGCGCTTCGATGAGCTCCTGCTTGGCGCGGTCTTGACCGCCGATTTGCTCAAAGGAGAATGCCGAGGCGTTTACGGCCGACGCACTCCTTCTGCCGGCAATCGGCACGAGATTGCCTCGTCCCTTCGCCGCAAACCATACGGCCGCGCCCAATAAGACCACCATAAAAACGGGCCAGACGTTCACGCCGATATAAGCCAAAAACAAAAACAACGCGGCGCTAAAACCAATGATTATTTCTTTGGCGTATTTACGCATTCGTCCACACCTCCAGCTTGGAAGGCGTGCGCGGCAGCACGACGAACTTCGTCGACTCCCCGTCTCTCAGCGTAATATACACGTTCGTATCGTCCATTTCGGACACCGCCTGAATGCCGTCGTAACGGTCGGAAATCGCCTGCAGCGATTCCGGAATTTGCGAATAATGCTTCGTTTCCATCGCTTCCGCGATATCGAACAATGCCGCGGACCAAGCTTCGTCAAGCCGTTCGCTCGGCTGTTGTTTAATGTCCAGAACGAGCTCGCGGCCGTTCAGCATCGGCTGAACCTGCTTTTTGACGGATTCGTAAACCGATCGCAGACGCGCGTCGGCCTCAAGCGTAACTTCTATCGTAACTTTATCGGAAGTCATGTCCGGCGCGCCGGCCGAAATAATCCCCTCCGATGCGGTAATCGCTTTTTGAATAGGAGCTGCAACGACGGAACGTTCATAAACAAACCATCCTCCGAACAGCACGAGAGCCGAAGCCGCAGCGGTCAATATAATTGCCATGATTCGTTTAGACAACACGGTTTACAGTCCTCCTTCCGCAATCTGCCATGCAGCTGGAGTAAACGATATCTCAACAGCTTCTATCAAGATTGCAATACATAATGATATACAAAGAGTATAGCATATTGCAGGTGCGGAAGTTCGGTGTAAAAACAGGAAACAGCGCCAGTTACGACGCTGTTTTGCCGGTTAAATGATAGTTCTCAAGCAAGGATCCGTCCGTAAACGAATAAAACGCGTAATGATATTTGCCGCTTTCTTTATAATAAACTTCCCATGCCGCCGTTTGAGCCACATAGGCGGGCTGAATGCGCAATATTTCGGCATCCGGACGGGAAGCCCTAAATTCCGCTTCAACCGCATCTTTGGACATCGAGTCCGTCGCCTTCAATGACAGCAGCATCTGTCCGTCCGCATTGAGCCACACGAATCGTTCTTCGCCCGCTTCGTCCCGCCCTGTCACGATCCATAACGGCGAATCCCACACATATTTGCTAACCTGGTCTACTTCCGTGATGCCGGCCGTTTCGCGCGCTTCTGCCGCCACTACCGACTGCTCCTGCCAGATCGGCTTATAGATCGAACGGTAATACAGCAAAGCGGCCGTTATGAGCACAAGGATTGCGGCGACAATAAGCGCAGCGGCGCGCCGTACCGTGATAACCGGCGGCCTTTTTTTCTCGATCGCCCTCATTATGCGCGAAGCAGCCTTTCGAAGCTCGCCTGCGCGTCGTATCGAATCCGTTCCTCATCCAAATAAACGCATTCGCCGTTTTTGACGACTTGCCGTCCGTCAACCCACACATGCGCCACGTCGCGGCCGGACCCGGAATATACAAGGTGCGAAACGATATCGGTGAGCGGATAATAATGCGGCTGATCGATATCGACAGCGATGAAGTCGGCTTTCATCCCTGCGCGCAACACGCCGATGGAGTCGTCCTGCCAAATCGACTTCGCGCCGTACACGGTCCCCATCCGCAAAGCTTCGGCGGCCGGCACGACGGTCGGATCGCCCGTAACCCCTTTGTGCAGCAGGGCGGCGAATTTCACTTCCTTGAACAGATCCAGGTTGTTGTTGCTGGCCGCGCTGTCCGTTCCAAGCGATACGGTAACGCCGGCGCGCAGCAGCTCCGGAACCCGGGCTACGCCGCTCGCCAGCTTCAAGTTGCTCACCGGATTATGGGATACGGCGACTCCGCGGTCGGCCAGCAAAGCGATTTCTTCGTCGTTCAGATGAACGGCATGCGCCACGAGAGACGGGCGGGAGAAAAATCCAAGCTTGTCCAAATGCTCGACGGGGCGTGCCCCGTATTCCTTAACGTTCTGCTCCACTTCAGCAAGCGTCTCCGACATATGCGTATGCAGCGGGAGATCCAAATCGTGGGCAGCCTGGACGAATCGTTCGATGTAATCCGGTGGGCAAGTGTAAGGCGCATGCGGCGAGATCATCGTCCGAATGCGTCCGTCCGCTTCGCCGTTCCAGTCCTTCGCGAATCGGATCGCTTCCGCAAGCTTCGCTTCCTGTACCTCGGGCGGGCACAAGCCGATAACGCCCCGCGTCAATAGGCCGCGAATGCCCGCTTGCTTCACGGCTTCGGCGACCTGATCCATCCGGTCGTACATATCGACGAAAGCGGTCGTTCCGCTCTTCAGCATTTCGGCAATCGCCAGCAACGAGCCCGCCTTCGTATCCGCATCGACGTATTTGGCTTCCATCGGCCACATTTTTTGTTCAAGCCATACTTGCAAGTTCTGATCGTCGGAATACCCCCGAAGCAGCGACATCGCCGCGTGGCCATGGGTATTGACAAGACCCGGCATGAACGCCAGCTTGCTTCCGTCAAGCTGCTCCGCCCCTTCCGGAGCCGGGTTCGGAGCCGTTTCGCCGATATAAGTAATCCGGTCGTCCGCGATGACCATATGCCCCCGGAAAGCGGGCTTATCTTCCTCCATCGTTACGAACAGCCCGTTTTTAATCCAAAGCTGACCCATCCGTGTTTCTCCTCTCGCTTTCCAAATAAAAAGCCAAGCTAAGCAATTCCTTCGTGAAATCGGCGTAATGCACCCGCACATGCTCCGGAACGCGCAGCACAGCGGGCGCAAAATTCAATATCCCTTCGACGCCGGCTTCGACGATCTGATTGGCGACGGCTTGCGCCGCAAAATCCGGCACGGTAATGATACCGATCCGAATTTGCTGCTCGATCACCGTTTGCTTCAGCTCGCTCATCGGCTGCACCGTCAAATGGTTGATCTTTTTGCCGATCTTTTCGACGTTTTCGTCAAAGACCGCCACGATCTTCATATTATCCTTCGAATACTTGTTATAATTGCATAACGCATGACCAAGATTGCCGGTTCCGACCAAAGCGACGTTAATTTTCTGATTCAGCTTTAATATTTGTCTGATATGCCCGATCAGATTCAAAACGTCGTATCCGACGCCCTTGCGCCCAAAATCCCCGAAATAAGCCAGATCTTTCCGGATTTGAGCGGGATTTAAGCCGAGCTCGTTGCCGAGCTCCTGAGACGATACGGTGACGACCTCCCGCCTTTCAAACTCGTACAGCACTTGCAGGTAAGTCGGCAGGCGACGGACGACCGCTTCGGATATTTTGTCCTGTTTCATAGCTCCTCATCTCCTGACGTCAGCCATTCGCGAATGCGGGGAACCATCTGTTCCGTAAACATCGTTTCGATCTTCGGACCGGGAAGCGAATATAAAAAGTGCTTCCCGTAATACGATTCGATGGCGCGATTGTCATACAGCAGAACGATGCCTTTATCCTCTGACGTCCGGATCAGCCGGCCGAAGCCTTGCTTGAACCGGATAACCGCCTGCGGAATCGACAGCTTCATAAACGGATTTTGGTTTTGCTGCTGCAAGAGCTCCGATTTCGCCTCGACGAGCGGATGGTTCGGAGGCTGGAAAGGAAGCCGGACGATAGCCAAACAAGTGAGCGCTTCTCCCGGTATATCCACGCCTTCCCAAAACGAGCTTGTCCCAAGCAGAACCGAAGCCGGATTTTGCATAAAGCGCCTCGTCAGCTTCGTCCGGTTGCCGCTGTCTATCCCCTGGCCGATCACTTGAATGCCGATCTGCGCCAGCTGTTCCTTCAGCGGGTCGTAAATTTGCTTCAGCATCCGATAGGACGTGAACAGGACGAGCATTTTGCCTCCGACCTCCGCCGCCGCACTCGCCAGCGATTCGACAAGCTTGCCGTTGAAGTTCGCGTCTCCCGCCGAACCTTTCAGCGTCGGAAAATTGCGCGGGATGATAACAAGCGCTTGCTCGCGGTAACGGAAAGGCGAAGGAAGCTGAACCGTACGCAGCCTCCCCGCTTCCTCGTAGCCGTCCAGACCGAGCTGCTCCGCGACGTATTGGAACGATTTTTGCACCGACAGCGTTGCCGAAGTGAGCACGATGCTGTCTTTGACGTCGAAGAAGTATTGCTGCAGCTGGCTGCTTACGTCTACCGGCGCTCCGTACAAATGGACGGATCTATAGCGGTATACGGTGCTCGCTTCAAGCCAATAGACATGGGACTTGCTTTCCATGTTCATAAAGGTGCGAAGATCGTCCCTCACCCGCGTCAAATCGCGAACAGCTCCGTTCAGATCGGTTACTAGCGCTTGAATGCCGGTGTCGTCCAGCCGGTCCTTAATCTCGTTCAGCAACTTGTCGAGCTGCTTGATCGCCGTTCCGAGCCCGGTATGAATATTCGATTCTTCGTTCAACGCATCGTCCCAACCCGAAGGCAGACTATCGGCCTTGAGCCGGTAGACGGCTTGGCTGCTTTCTCCCCCGTTGTCCGGCCCGGCTCCGACGAAAGCGTACAGCATCTCGAAAAGCTTGTCCCAATGCTCCTTCATCTCGTGGAACGAAGGGATAATCGTATCGATCGTTTCGATCCAAGCCGATGCACGATCGTCGCTTTCTCCGGACAATCTCGTTTGCAGCGCGGGCAGCAAGCCGCTTCGCGCATCCTTGTAAAGCCGGGTCGTCGCATTAATCATCGAAAAATACGATAACTGCATGCCAAGATGTTTGCCCGCTACCTCTTCGATATGATGGGCCTCGTCGACAATCAAGTGATCGTAACCCGGCAGCAGCCGGTGATCCGCCTGAACGTCCGTCAGAAGCAGCGAATGATTCGTAATGCAAATGTCGGAGATGGACGCTTCATGCTTGGCGCGATGGTAGTAGCAGCGTCTAAACCAAGGACATGCCCGGTTCAGGCACGAATCCGAATCGCTTGCCACCGTCGACCAGAACTCCGATGCGCGGTTGCTCATGTTCAGCTCTTCCTGATCGCCGGTTTCCGTTTCGCCCAGCCACACGACAAGCTGCGCAGCCGTAAGCGAATCTTCGATCGGCGAGGCCATATCGTTCATATTGACTTTGCTTTCGAATTTCCGCAAGCATAGGTAGTTTCCTCTGCCTTTAAAAACCGAAGCGCGGAAAGGAAACGGCACCGCTTGCGTCAACAAAGGGATGTCCCTTGCGCGGAGCTGCTCCTGCAAATTGATGGTATGCGTGCTGACAACGATTTTTTTATCTTCCTTCATGCCATAATAGAGGGAAGGAATAAGATACCCAAGCGATTTCCCGGTACCGGTCCCCGCTTCGATCAGCAAATGGCTGGAGTCCTCCAGCGACCGGTATACTTCGTGGAACATTTGCGTTTGGGCGGGACGTTCCTCGTAACCTTCAAACATCTGTTTGAAGTTCTGCTGCACCTGCTCCAAAAATTGGTCAAAGGAAAGATCCGCAAGCGGATTCTCCGCTTCGTCCGCCCGGGCGGGCTTCTCGTCCGACCATTCGCCGACTTTTATCGCAAATCGGTTGAAATAATGGTAGGCATCCTCGTCAATCGCGGTTTGCCGTTCCTTCTCTTCCGCCGTAAGCCCGACGAACCAGCCCAAATCCGTATGGCTGTCCAAAAGCAAGGAAAGCCGCTGCAAAGTTAGCAGTGGCAAATTCCTTAGCTTCGTCACGAGCAGGCTGAACAGCTCCGCCGTCGCCATTGCATCGCTGTCGGCCTGATGATGATTGTTATGATCGATGCCCATCAAATCGGTAACGGCGCCAAGCTGATACGTCGAAATGGTCGGGAACAAAAACTTCAGCAAATCGATCGTATCCAGCCTTCGGCCGGCAAACGTATGATAACCCGCCTTGTCGAGCGATTGGTTCAAAAAACCGGCGTCAAAGCCGACGTTATGCGCAACCAGAACCGCATCGTCAAGCAGCGGAATAAGCTTCATCAGCACTTCCTCGGCCTCCGGAGCGTCCGCTACCGTCTCCGCGTCTATTCCCGTCAGCTGCGTAATGAATGGAGGAATTGCAATCGTTGGCTTGACGTACGAGCTGAACGTATCGACGATTTCAAGCTCTTCGTTCAACAGCACGACGCCGACTTGCAATATTTCGTCATCGGCGCTGTGCCCCGTTGTTTCTAAATCCAATACGGCAAATTTCATTCATTTCCCCGATCCTCTCACAAACAGCATAGCTCGGTGCTGCCAAAAAATAAAGATAATTGCTGGGGCGATTCCTTGCATGATTTCATATTGTACAGCGAGTCCGTAAATTCCGGATATACCTCGTAAGCCTTCATAAACAGCTTCTCGGCGTATTCCATATTTCTGCGGACGGCTTGAATGCACCCCAATGCATTATAGCCTAAAGCCTGCCACTTCGGAAAGTCGGTTAAGGCGACAAGCATCTGGAAATGACGGTGCGCTTCGTTCCAGTTTTGCAAATGCATATTCGTCATGCCTAAATACAACCGGATCAGATTGCTTTCGGGACATTCGTGCTGCGCTTTATGAAAAAAACGGTCGGCTTCGTGAAACATAAATAATTTATAATACCCTTGGCCTAACGTAAAAAACTCAGCCGCCTGGTCCGTCAGCGACAGAGCGTCGCCGCCCTCCAATGCCGTTTCGCCCGAAGGCGCATCGAAAGCGGCGGCTTGCTGCTTGTCGGAATAAGCAAGCTCCGCGGCCGCTTCCGTCTGGCAGCCGCCCGAAGCCGGAGGAACCGGCGCAGCGGGGAATGCTTGCTGAAGATGTTGGAACTCGGACAGCTTCTCCTCGAATACGAGCCATTGCTCGATAAGACTGTCGCTTGCCTTCTTCAGCAAGCCCAGCTGTTCTTCCAGCTGGACTCTCCGCTCAGGCGGCGACGATGCGTATTCCTGTACGATTTGATCAAGCGTTTCGTTCATCACCGCAAATAAATGCTGGAACATTCCGCATCCCGCCTTCGCCAAAGATTGAGGATTGTTTATGCTCATTCTTTGTTTCGGGCATGCTTTTCATACTTCCAGCCAGCGGTTACATAACGATGGCTAGATCCTGCTTGCGTATCCTTCTTACAGAATAGTGGCGTGAATTTCTTCCGTCAAGCTTTTGAGCGGACGGTTGTTTTCGTCGACAATCGTAATAACCGGTTTATAATTGCGGGCTTCCTCGTCCGTCATGACGGCATAAGAAATGATAATAACGGTATCTCCGGGCTGAACGAGACGGGCGGCGGCGCCGTTCAAGCAAATGACGCCGGAGCCGCGTTCGCCGGCGATAACGTATGTTTCGAGACGGGCGCCGTTATTATTGTTGACCACCTGCACCTTTTCGTTCTCGAGCAGATCGGCCGCTTCCATCAAGTCCCGGTCGATCGTAATGCTGCCTACGTAATTCAGGTTGGCTTCCGTAACGGTCGCGCGGTGCAGCTTCGATTTCATCATCGTTCTATACATGTGCGTGAACCTCCGATGGTTGGAGTAACCGGTTGTCGATCAACCGGGTGGAGCCGAACTTCACGGCGACGGCCAGCAGCAGCGGCGCATTCGCCTCGTGGACGTTCACGTCCGCCTCGGGTTGTTCGAGGCGCGGATACGTGAGCAGCTCTACATAATCGATGGCCGCTTCGTCCGCTTCGCCTATTTTCGCTTTTACGAGCTCGGTCAATTCGGCCGGCGTAACGGCCCCTTCGTCCATACGGTCGGCCGCAAGCTGCAGCGCTTGGGACAAGACGACCGCCTGACGGCGCTGCTCGGGCGTCAAATACACGTTGCGCGAGCTGAGTGCAAGACCGTCCGGCTCCCTTACGGTCGGACAAGGAACGATCTCGACAGGGAAGTTCAGATCCTCCGTCATTTGTTTAATGACGGCAACCTGTTGCGCATCTTTCATGCCGAAATACGCGCGGTCCGGCTGGACGAGATGGAACAGCTTGCTGACGACCAGCCCTACGCCGTCAAAATGGCCTGGACGGGACGCGCCGCACAGCCTTTCCGTAACGCCGCTCACCAGCACCTTCGTCAAAGGCCGCTTCGGATACATTTCCTCCACGCTTGGAAGAAACACCAAGTCGACGCCTTGCTCGCCAGCGATCGCCAAATCCCGCTCCTCGTTGCGGGGATATTTGTCGAAATCTTCGTTTGGGCCGAATTGCATCGGATTAACGAAAATGCTTACCGCCGTGAAACGGTTGTCGGCTACGGAGCGTCTCATCAAGCTGGCGTGGCCTTCGTGCAAGTATCCCATCGTCGGCACAAAGCCGATCGTTTCCCCTTCGGCAAGCTCCCGCTTCCATTTCGCCACAGCCGCTTTCAGCTCAGGAATAGTTCTGCACAAAATCACGGCTCGCCGCCTCCTTCTCGCTTTCATCCTTGGCCTTCGCCTCTCCATCGGAACTGCGGCCGCCGCCGTACAGATGTTCCGTCGTTTCCTGCTTGGCTGCTCCAAACACATTGCTTTCGGCCGGAAACGCTTCGGTTTTGACGTCGTGCACATAGCTCTCGATGGCATCTCGTATCGTCGTGCCGATGTCGGCATACGTTTTGACGAACTTTTTACTAATATAAGGCGAAGAGTATTGCAATATATCGTGATAGACAAGCACTTGTCCGTCGCAGCTTCGTCCCGCGCCGATGCCGATCACCGGAATGGACAGCTCCTTCGTGATCGATTCGGCGATCGGTTCGGTTACCATTTCAAGCACGACGGCGAAAGCTCCGGCTTCTTCAAGCGCTTTGGCGTCTTCCATCAGCTTGCGCGCTTCCCGCTGCACCTTGTAGCCGCTCAGCTGGTGAACGGACTGCGGCGTTAAGCCGATGTGTCCCATGACCGGTATGCCGGCCTTGACCAAGGCGGACACCTCGGCGGCGATTTCCGTTCCGCCTTCGAGCTTAAGCGCATGAGCCCCGCCTTCTTGCATGATCCTGGCGGCGTTCCTGAGCGTCGATTCGCGGCCGATTCCGTACGTCATGAACGGCATATCCGTGACAATAAACGTATGGACCGCTCCCCGGGCAACCGCCCGGGTATGGTAAATCATATCCTCAAGCGTCACCGGAATGGTCGTGTCGTAGCCGAGCACCACGTTTCCGAGCGAGTCGCCGACGAGAATGATGTCGATTCCCGCTTCCTCGGCCAGCTTCGCCGCCGGATAGTCGTAGGCGGTCAGCATCGAAATCCGGTTTTTCTCCTGTTTCATCTTTTTCAAATCCGCAATTGTAAGGCGTTTCCTCATCATGCTTCATCCCTTTCGTCTCATTAGGATAAACACAAAAAAACCTTTTAGCCGCTGCTAAAAGGGTTCCGGTCGTAGAAAAGGAAACGCGCGCGTATAACAAATTCAGGACATCTGAAAGCACGGTCCTGCCTATGCGCAATATGGCGGCCATTAGCGCGGTATGCGGCTAACGGGCGCACGTTCGTATTCCTTCTGTCTCGGTCCCTTCGGCTCAGAGCAGAAAATAAAATGGTCACTTCAAGCCTTGCGGCACAGTGCAGCTCCGTACGGATACCGCCTGTTGTCTCATCATATCAGAATCCGGCGCGTTCGTAAACGGATTCAAGTGGAAGGCTCGCCCATATCCGCCGAAAAAACGACAGCCCGTTCGCCGCTTGCCTTCTCTACGATAATCGCTCCGCTTGCATCAAGCCCGACCGGCGTCCCTTCGATCACGCCTTGCGGCGTCAATAACACGGCCGGCTTATGAAGCGATACGGACAGCGCCTCCCAGAGAGGGATGATGGCGTCAAAGCCGCCGGATTGGTAGACGTTAAATAGCTGCTCCCATTCGAGCATAAAATCGGCAATAATTTGCGTCCGGTCAAACGGCTTGCCGGCGGCGATGCGCAGCGACGTCGCTTTGTCCGACACTTCCGGCGTGTAGTCGTCTTCCTCCAGATTGGCGCTGATGCCGACTCCGGCAATCACATATCGCAGCCGCTCGTCCTCGGCCGTCGATTCCAGCAAAATGCCGCTTATTTTCTTCCCTTCGATCTGCAAGTCGTTCGGCCATTTAATCCCGATCGTCAAGCCGGTAACCCGCATCAGGCTCCGACAAAGCGCAACCGCGGTCAACAAAGTCAGCTGCGGGGCAAAATGAATCGGCACTTGCGGGCGGAGCACCATGCTCATCCATATGCCTTTGCCGTACGGCGATATCCACGACCTGCCCATGCGCCCTTTCCCTTGCGTCTGCAGCTCGGCCACGACCAGCGTCCCTTCCGGCGCCCCGTCCTCGGCAAGCTTCCGGGCTACGTTTTGCGTCGAGTCGACCTCGTCCAGCAAACGCAAAGTCCGGCCGAAGCGCTCCGTGCGCAAACGGTCCGACAGCTCGGCTTCGGAAAGCCTGTCCGGCTTGAAAACAAGCTTATACCCAAGCTTGCGGGAAGCGTCGAACCGGAAGCCGAGCGATTCCAGCTTGCGAATATGCTTCCAGACGGCGGTACGGCTGACGTTCAGCTCTTGGCTGATCGTTTCGCCCGATACGTATTCTCCCTCGCGGTTCTCAAACAAATGCAGCAGTTTCTCGCTATTCATGCGCACACTCCTCCGCTTTCCAGATGTCGGCTTGGGCCAGCAGCTCTTCTTTGCCGTTCTTGATCCGGCCAAGCGCGGCTTCGATCAGAAGGCGGTTCAACCATTCGCCTGTCCACGAGCCGGGCCGCCGCTCCAAATGTGCCGCCAGCTCCTTGCCGTTCAGCCGCAATTCCCGAAGCGTCGCAACGGGCATCGAACGGAGGCAATTCTCGAGCCAATCCGCGGCCCGGGCGTATGGAGCCGCATTAGCGGCGCGGACGATGCGCAGCCAGCTTTCCGCCGCTTCCGTCCCGTGGCGGACAACTAGCTTTACCCAAAGTCTCCGCAGCCGTTCGGAGGCCGGATCGGCCGCCTCGTCGAAGCAGCCCGTTCTTTCGGCTTCGCCGGTCATGTCCATATGGAGCCTAATCATTAGCGCGATCTCGTCCTTGCGTTTGCCGGCAAAGCGCAGCGCGTCGAGCGTACGCTCGGCTTCTTCCGCTTTGGCGCCGTGCAGCAGCAGCAAGCAGGCCCACCGGTCGGCCGGCAGCTGCAGCCGGTCCAAAGCGCCGTACGCCCTCCCGGAACGGAAATCCCCGTCTCCTCCGAAGAAACGCGCTTCGAGAGGGTCTTTCGTATACGAAAGCAGCCCGCTTTCGTTCAATACGGCAATCGCTTCGCCGGGAGAAGCGCCGCCGATCATTTTATCCAGCTCCATCCGGACGCGTTCCATCGCGATGTGCCTAAGCAGGCTCCGGCGGCGAAGAAGCGCTTCCCATGTATCCGGCGAGCAGCGGAAGCCGAATTCAGCCATAAACCGCACCGCCCGCAGCATGCGGAGCGCATCTTCGTCAAACCTGGCGTCGGCGTCCCCGACGCAGCGTACGATGCCTTCGCGCAAGTCGCGAATCCCGCCGAACGGATCAATGACCGTGCCGTCGGCCCTAAGCGCGATGGCGTTGATCGTCAAATCCCGCCGCATCAGATCGCCTTCGAGATCGGAGATGAACGACACGCTTTCCGGCTTGCGGTGGTTCTCGTAAGCCGATTCTTGCCGGTACGTCGTCACTTCGTAAGCGCGGTCTCCCGCAAGAACGGTGACGGTGCCGTGCTGGATTCCCGTCGGCACCGTCCGTTCGAACAACCGCATCACCTCGTCCGGCTGCGCGCTTGTCGCGATATCTACATCCGTTATCGGTCTTTGAAGCAAAATATCCCTGACGCTGCCGCCTACAAAAACGGCCTCGTAGCCGCCTTCGGCCAGCCGTTCCAATATCGGGAGCGCCGCTTTCATTACGTCGGGCATCTCGATCCGCATCGCCCTGCACCTTCTTTAGATTGTTCGCTGTTCGTTACCGCATCAGCATTCTTGGCAAGCGGCCATCGGCCGCTCCGATTCCATGCCAAGAACCCGGTAATAAATTTGTTCGTATTGCGATGTAATGGCATCGCTCGTAAACTCGGAAGTTGCGCGATGCAGGCACGCCTGGCTGAATTGACGATGAAGACGTTCGTCGAGCAGCAGCATCTTCGCATATTCGGCCATGGCGTCCACGTCGCCGATCGGCGCCAAATACCCCGTTTCCCCGTGCTTCACGAGCTCGGGGATGCCTCCGGCGGTCGAACCGACCGTAGGGACGCCGCACGCCATCGCTTCGAGGGCTACCAGCCCGAAGCTTTCCTTCTCCGAAGGAAGCAGCAGCACGTCCGCCATCGAGATCACTTGGGCGACGTCCTCTTGCTTGCCAAGGAAGCATACGCGGTCTTCCAAATTCATTTGCCGGATTTTGCATTGCACCTTCGACAATTCCGGGCCTTCGCCCACAAGAAGCAGCTTGGACGGAACCGTTTCCGCCACTTTGGCAAAAACGTCGATCACGTCGCAGACCCGTTTAACCGGGCGGTAGTTCGAAATATGCATCAATATTTTTTCGTGCGGAGCCGCATAATCGTGGCGCATGCCGGATACGTCGCGCGGATAATAAACGCGCTTGTCGATAAAATTGTACATTAAATCGATCGGCTTCGTAATGTCGAGAAGCTGTCTCGTTTCCCGAATCAAGTCCTTGGATACGGCCGTCACCGCGTCGCTTTGATTAATGGCGAGCCGGATCAAATCTTTAATCGATTCGTCCTGTGCCAGAACGGTAATATCCGTCCCGTGAAGCGTCGTCACCGTCTTTAGATCCGATCCGACCATTTGTTTCGCCAAAAAAGCGCAAACCGCGTGCGGCACGGCGTAGTGGACATGCAGCAAATCCAGATTTTGCATTTGCGCCACTTGCGCCATTTTGCTGGCAAGGGACAAATCGTACGGCGGATAACGGAAGACGTAATAATCGCTTACTTCCACTTCGTGAAAAAAGATGTTTTTATGATAATGCCCTAATCTAAACGGAATGCTGTGCGTAATAAAGTGAATTTCATGTCCCCGTTCCGCCAGCAGCTTCCCGAGCTCCGTCGCGACGACGCCGGATCCGCCGAGCGATGGGTAACACGTTATTCCGATTTTCAATTTTTGATCGAACATTCGGGACCAGCCCCCTTCTGTCAGCCATCAGTTAATAGTATTCCAAGAACGGCTGTACACATTTGCCTGCGCCGGAAAAAACATTCACGTTAAGCGGAGACGATTCCGTCCGTATCGGAGGACAGACCGTTTCGCTTGAAAGGTTTAGCCGTATATAGAACGGTATGCGAATCTAATTTTATTTTGCAAAAAAATCGACCGTATGCGGCCGTTTGATGGCGAAGCCTTCCGCGAAGGCGTACGAGTGCGATTGGCCGAGCAGCATGTCGCGCGCCTCTACCCGCTCCACGTAACGGTCCGTCAAAGGCGTAGCCACCTGGTCCGCGCCGTTCATCATAAACTGGGAACGATAGCATAGAAGCGCTTGCCGCTTCGTTTCATAATGCTCCGATACGTCCACGACAAGCGAAACGTCCGCGGCATCGTTGATGTAATAATAGATAAGCTGCCGGACCGTCACAGGCTCAAGCTCCGGCATGTAGCGGCGCAGTTTGGCGTTGAACACCGCTTCCTCCACCAGCTTGCTGCAAGCGATATGATCCGGGTGGCGGTCAACCCAATACGGCGCGAAAACGACTTTGGGCCGGGAACGTCTGATTTCGGCAACAACGGCGTCGATCTGTTCTTTGGTAGAGGCAATGCCGCGGTCGGGCAGACGCAAATTGGTGCGGGAAGACAAACCGAGCACCGCAGACGCTAAGGCAGCCTCCTGCTGCCTTAATTCCACGGTGCCGTTGGATGACATTTCTGCCAAAGTCAAATCGCATACGCCCACCCGAAGTCCCGCTGCCGTATGCTTCGCTATCGTTCCGCCCATTCCGATCTCGGCATCGTCCGCATGTGCGCCAAATACGAGAATGTCCAGCATGGCGGTTATACCGTTCCCTCCGGTTTGTATTTATGAACGAGCTCGCGCCAGGCGAAATCGCCGCGCTCCAGCGATTTGACCAGCAGCTCGGCCGTCGCGATATTGGTCGCAACCGGAATGCCCTGAACGTCGCACAGCCGAAGAAGCGCCGTAATATCCGGTTCGTGAGGCTGCGCCATAAGCGGATCGCGCAAAAAGATAATCAAATCCATTTCGTTTTGCGCCACGAGCGCGCCGATTTGCTGGTCCCCGCCGAGCGGCCCGGACATAAACCGGTGGATGTTCAGCTTCGTTTGCTCCATAATGCGAAAACCGGTCGTGCCGGTCGAATACAGCGTATGCGGCACAAATACGTGCTCATAGGCCGTCACAAAGTTAACCATCTCGTCTTTTTTTCGGTCATGCGCAATAAATGCGATTTTCAAGCCCATCGTTGTTTCCTCCCCGTTAGTCCATCACATGTTCAAACCCGTATATAAGTCCGGTATAGGTCATGACCTTCTTCACCGCAATGTTGACGCCCGGCATGTAGCCCGCGCGTTCGTAAGAATCGTGGCGAATTTTCAACGTTTGGCCATAACCGCCGAATATCACTTCCTGCTGCGCGAATACGCCTGGCAAACGAACGCTATGTATGCGGAAGCCGTTGTAATAGCCGCCCCGCGCTCCTTCGATCGTCTCCTCTTCCTTCGGATTGCCTTGGCGGAGTTCTTGCCTTACTTGCGAAATAAGCTCCGCCGTTTTGATCGAAGTGCCGGAAGGCGCATCCAGCTTCTGATCGCCGTGATACTCGATAATTTCGACATGCGGCATATATTTCGAAGCTTCCGCCGCGAATTTCATCATCAAAATCGCGCCGATCGAAAAATTCGGGGCGACAAGCGCGCCAAGCTCTTTGTCCTTGCACAGCTTGTCCAATTCATCCATCTGCTCCGGCGTTAGTCCCGTCGTGCCGATAATCGGCCGAACGCCGTAGCGGATAGCGGTGCTTGCATTATGATAGGCGGCCGCCGGCACGGTGAAATCGACCATGACGTCGGCCCCGGACCCTTCCAGCGCTTCTTCGATCGTGCCGGAGACGGTTACTCCCGTGGCCGGTTTGCCCACAAGGCTCCCCGCGTCCGCTCCGGCTGCCGAAGGAGAGACGGCAGCGGCAAGCTGCAGCGTCTCGTCCTCCAGCACCATTTTCACGACTTCCCGTCCCATGCGTCCGCCGGCTCCGATTACTGCTACTTTTATGAGTGAAGACATTATAAGCGATCCTTTCTTCCTTCATTGAAGGTTATTATATGGGGTTATTAGCAAGACGCTGCTTGCGCAACAATTCCGCGTACAGCCGCCTGGCCGCAAAATGGTTATGGTCCAGCCTTACGGCTTCCCTTGCGCAGCTGACGGCGTCGTGTAACCGCCCCAGCTCGCGGTAAGAAAGCGCCAGCTTGTAATGGGCTTCAAAGTTAAGCGGATCTTGCCGCGCGGCTTGCTCGAGCAGCGGTATCGCTTCTTCCGGTTTGGAAGGCTGTTGATCAAGCAGCCGGTCCGCTTCCAGCACAAGCAGTTGGGCTTCTACGATTTGCAAATAATATTCGTATTCCGGATTCCCGGGCTCAAGCAGAACGGCTTGCCGCGCGCATTCGCCGGCTCTCTGCCACTTGCCGCTGCGAGCGCAAGAAATCGCGCATTTGTGATAGTAGCTTGCGTTCTCTGGTTCAGCTGCAATAGCTTGCTCAAACCAATAGATCGCCTGCTCGAAATCGGCATTCCATATATAGTTGTAAGCTTTTTTTATGCAGCTTTCCCCGTCCATACGCCCACCCTCCTTGTACACAGGCTGATGGTACAGCATATGACGGGTACGGCATTACGGTTCGAGATTTTTTCTCGTCCAGCGGTTCGCGTCCCGGGTGTTGAACTTGTGCATCACTTTATCGTGCGCCTCCGTCAGATCGATCCCAAGCGAATTGGCGAAGCAGGACAGCAGGAACAAGATGTCGCCAAGCTCCATCTCGACGGAGTTCTCCGCTTCGTCGGGCTTCTTCGGCTTCTCGCCGTAATAATGATTGATTTCCCGGGCAAGCTCTCCGACTTCCTCGCTCATGCGGGCCATCAAGGCAAGCGGGCTAAAGTACCCTTCCTTAAATTGCGAAATATAATCGTCCACTTCTTTTTGTATGTCTCTAAGCGTCTTATCCCCCATGCACGAACGTCCCTTTCTTTCTTTTGCGTCGAGTTCCGGTCGATGAACGGCAGCGCAGCCTCCGGGGGCTATCCGCTTTAGCCATTCTATGTAAAAGTCAGTAACAATTCATATGTTATCGCAAAGATGCGCCGAAAACAATGTTTTTTCCTCGGGCTGGATACGCTATAACTATGAATCGCGAACCGACCGCATCGCGCCAAAGGAGTGAACCGTTTTATGGCGATGTCCATTGCCAAGCATCTTCGTTCCGTGCTGCCGATTATGATCGGCACCGCCGTCTACGCCTTCGGGCTTCATTATTTCGTCCTGCCCAACCAGCTGATGGAAGGCGGCGTTACCGGAATATCGGTGCTGCTCAACTACGCGCTCGGGTGGCCGCTGTCCATGTCGACGCTGCTCCTGAACATCCCGCTGTTTGCTCTCGGATGGAAAGCGTTAGACCGGCGGGATATGTTCTATACGATCATCGGCGTGCTGTCGCTGTCGCTGTTTTTGTGGCTGATGGAGCTGTTGATCGCCAATGGTTGGATCGTCACCTTCCATACGTCGCAGGATTACATACTTGCCGCGTTATACGCGGGCGTCTCGTTGGGAGCGGGACTTGGTCTCGTGTTTCGGTTCGGGGGAACGACCGGCGGAGTGGATATCGTCGCGAGAATCGTAACCCGCTGGAGGGGCATAAGCATGGGGCAGTTTATTTTATGCCTGGACGCCGTCATTATCGGCCTTGCGCTGTTTTTTATCCCGATTGAAAAGGTGCTGTATACGCTGGTGACGGTATTCATCGCATCGAAGCTGATCGACTTTATCCAGGACGGTGCCTACTCGGCGAGATCGTTTACCATCATTTCCGACGAAAGCGAAGCGATCGCGGCCGCCATTACAAAGGAGCTGCATCGGGGCGTTACGCTGCTGCCGGCCAAAGGCGCATTCTCCGGACAAACAAAAGAGATCGCCTATTGCGTCGTCCAAAGGCAGGAAATCCGCCGTTTGAAAACGATCGTGCGCAATATCGATCCCCGTTCATTTATTGTAGTCAGCGAAGTAGACGACGTACTCGGAGAAGGGTTCTCCGATCCGTAACGGATTTAGCGGAAGGGCTTTATGCCATAGGGCTGCTGTTTATATTTGCGGTAGCCGACATAAGCCAGCACGCCCATAATGACGGAGCCCAGCATTAGGATCCAGCTGACGGGATGGCCGGCATGGATCGGAGCGACCGCCGGCAGCGGCTCCGCGGCAGCCGTTCCTTCAAACAATACGGACAACGAAGTCTCAAGATCCGCGAGCGCTTGATTCGTCCAATCCGGCTGCGCTTCCTGCCGCTTGTCCGCTTCCAGCAAGCCTGTCGTATAAGCGATTCGTTCCTTTAAACCGTCGGCCTTCGCCGGATCCGCTTGAAGCTTGACGGCCGCTTCTATTCGATCGTAATGGACCGCGAGGAGATCGATAGCCGCTCTTGCCGATTCGGCGCCTCGCCCGTCCATCCGGTTCCAAGCTTTGACCACCCTTTCCAGATCGTCGCGCATGACCGTTTCATAAGAATGCCATAGCGGTACCTCGGGCCGCACGATCGCGTCCGCGGCTAGCCGAATGCGGGCCGCGTCGGACAGCCAGTCCGAGCCGGGCTTGCCGTTCGACAGCTTGTATTCGATCTCCGCGGCACTGCGCTCGACGATCGCCCAGCCAGCTTCGCTAAGCGGCAGCCGCTTCATCTGCTTGTCCATCATGCCTCGCAGCTGCTGAACGTACAAATAACCCGCCTGCCGGTTGGACTCCCGGGCGGCCCGATACAGCAGCTCCGCCGTACGGTCGAACCGGATGGCCGTTTCCGGGGCGACTAGGTTCGCTTGTGAAGTCGAGGCGGAGTCCGCCCATACGGACGCGACAGAGCCTAACAACATTGCCAAGCTTAATAGAGCAGGAATTATTACTCGTCTCATCATGGACATCCCCCCATAACCACTCTATGAGGGGATGCTTGAGGTTATTCCTTTTTTCGAAGACGGACGGAGACGAGCGCTGCGACAAACGAAAACAAGGAGAGGCCGTAGGTAAAGTTCCGTATGGCCGGCAGATCGTCGTATAAAGGCTCGGCCAACCATGGAAACACACCGTATGTATAGTCCACGGTATCGTTAATGAACAGCCAAGCCGCGCCGATCGTCACCGCCCACGGCTCGGCCTTCATAAACCGTGCGTACAGCAGAACCTCCAGCGCCATCCCGAGATGCGATACACTGAGCATGTAATGCTCCCATACGATTTCGCTGCCCTGCCATCCGCCGGCCACGATCATCGCCACGGCCCAAATGCCGTACTTCACGGAGCATACGATGGCGAGGCCTTCGATCAGCTGCCGGATGACCGACACAAGCCGCGATTCGGAAGTCGGGGGATAAAGCATGTACAGGAGCGAAAGCGTAAAAAACAGGCTTGCCGTCGGGCTGTCGGGAACAAAAACGATTTGCCAAAGCGGATTTTCCTCCAACGTCAGCTCCAATTGGTTCCCGTACCAAATATAGCCGTAAATCGTTCCGAGCAGGTTGACCCAAAAAAGCAGCCACAAAAACTTGCGGTTCATCAAAAACTCGCGGCTCCAAAAATATGAAATCGGCAAAGCACTCTTCTCCTTCAATAGAATGTCTTTTTCAGTACATCGAAAATTGGCGTTCTTGTCAAGTCGATCGATCTCCCCCTACCCCTCGCTGGGGTCAAACCTCCCCCCACCCCCTCCAATGGAGGGGCTCCAAGGGGCTCGCCCCTCTGGACACCCCAAATTAGCGAGCCTGCAGCGCGGCCGTCTTCGACAATCCGTTATCGCAAACCCTCGCATTGTCCTGGCAGACAAAGCTTTTCTTACCACTTCTTACGCCACGTTATGCCTTGGGGTGCTGCCTGCTACGTGCTAACCTTTATTGCGGATACGGGCAAGAGCCGCTTGTCCTGGCGGACAAAGCTTCACTTCTTCGTGCTTGCCTTGCTGCTTAGGTTACGCCATGCCTTGGGGTGCTGCCTGCTACGTGTTAACCTTGATTGTGAGTACGAGCAAGAGCCGCTTGTCCTGGCGGACAAAGCTTAACTTCTTCGTGCTAATGTTCAAAACCAAAAAAGAATCCGGTTCATTCGACCGGATTCTTAATGATTTATTCCGTTGGCGCTTTTTGCTTAGCCAGCCATACGGCCAGTTGATTAATTTCATCCGAACTTAACTGGTCCTTGAAGGCCGGCATTTGGCCTTTGCCGTTTGTAATCGTCGCCGCAATTTCCTCCTGCGACAGACGGTCGCCGACGCCGGTAAGTGCCGGGATGGCAGGCGGATTGCCGCTTAAATCGGCAGCGTGGCAGCCTACGCAGGTTGCTTTTTTGGCAATGTCCATAGCCGGGTCGTTCGCGTCGACGAGCGCCACTTTCTCTTCTTCGCCTGTAGCTCCGCCCGTCTCCGGTTCCTGACCGCTTTCGGCCGCTTCTCTCGCCTTCTCTTCCCGTTCGATATGCTCGGGAACCGTGTTCGTTTCTTTCAGCTGTTCTTGATAGTGATCCCAGGAGATCACCGTCAAGTATACGACCGAAATTAACGACAAAAACATAAGCGAAGACGCGATCGGCCTGCGGTAGAAACGGCGCTCCTTGCCGGTATCCAAAAACGGCGCAAGCAGCAGCGAGCCGAACATGATTGCCGGAACGCCGATCGTGCCCAGCACGACGTATTGCTCCGAAACGTAAGGATATTTCAGAAATTGATACAGGAACAGGAAGTACCAGTCCGGCATCGGAATAAAAGCCGAGTTCGTCGGATCGGCCGGGTAGCCGAGCGGCGCAGGCTCCGCCATCGTCCATACGAGAAATCCGACCAGAACGACGCAGCCGACCATCCATTCCTTTAACAGGAAGTTCGGAATGAACGCTTCGGATTTCCCGGGGAATGCGGTGTAATCCGGCGGAGTTTGAAACCCTTTTCCCTTCTTAACGCGAGAGTCGCCTACATATACGACTTTTTCGTCTGATTTATGGCCGTGTGCCATTGGTTATCCTCCCTTCGCTTAAAGCGGCCCCGAAATGCCTTGTCTACGGATCATCAAGAAATGCGCAGCCAGCATGGCAATAAGAGCCCCCGGCAGGAAGAATACGTGAATGGCGAAAAACCGGGTTAACGTCTGGGCGCCCGTTATGTCTCCCCCGTAAAGGAACGTGGCGATGTAAGGACCGATGTACGGCACCGATTCCGCGATTTGGACGCCGACCTTCGTCGCGAAATACGCTTTATTGTCCCAAGGCAGCAGGTAGCCCGTAAAGCCAAGGCCCAGCATGATGAAGAAAATAAGCATGCCGACGACCCAGTTCATCTCGCGGGGAGCTTTATAGGAGCCGGTAAAAAATACGCGCAGCGTATGGAGAAACATCATGACGATGACAAGGCTTGCCCCGAAATGGTGCATGCCGCGCACGATGCCGCCGAATGCAACCTTATGCTGCAAATAATCGACGCTTGCGTAAGCGTTATTAATATCGGGCACGTAATACATCGTCAGGAACATCCCCGACAAAATTTGAATGACGGTTATAAAAAACGTCAAGCCGCCGAAGCAATATACGAATGCGGAAAAGTGATGAGCGGGGTTGACATGCTCAGGCACCTCGTGGTCGGCCACATCTCTCCATAGCGGCGTAATGTCTAGACGCTCGTCCACCCAGTTGTATATCGTTTTAAACATCCGAGCTACGCCCTCCTATCTAAACCCGTGTATTCGGTTTAATCGCACCTAAGTAGACAAAACCGTTTTCAACTTTCACTTCGTATTCATCCAAAGGCTTCGGAGATACGGCCAGGTTCTTCCCGTCGATCGTGTAACGGGCATTATGGCAAGGACAGTCGTATTCATTCTTGCCGTGCGTATTCCATGCGATGGTGCAGCCCAAATGCTTGCAAATCGGGGACAGCGCGAATATGCCGTTGTCGCCTTTCGTTATGTACGCGGATAGCTGGGCTTCGCTCTCGTACCAGCCGTCCACCTGATGCACCTTGAAATTAAAAACTTGAGGCTCGGCCGTAATTTTGGATTCCTCGACCACTTTAACCCACGTGCTTTCGCTTTTTTTCTCCAGCAGCGGGTCAATCGCAAATCGAACCATCGGCAGTACAGCTCCGCCTACCATAAAAGCGGTCGTGCCTCCAAGCGTATAAGACAAAAATTGACGTCGGGACATCTCCTTGCGCTGAACCGGCCGATGTGCAGAATCATGATGTTCGTGGTTACTCATCTTCTGATCTACCCCCTTTGCCAACCATATATCATGCCTTGTTTACAGCTAAACAAATGACGAGCTTAAGACATTTCCTATAATATCCTAGCTAACAAATAGCGTCAATATATGGAAGTATCTTTGAATACGCCTAAAAAAAGCGTTTTTTCATTTGGTCATCATTTTGTCACAATTGGCCTTGCCTTCCATTTGTTTTTTCCAGAGGGCGCCGGTTTTATGCAAAATAACGTCAAATGGCTTCTATCGGGGGCTCGCCCGCCCACAGCCTCCTGACGTCGGCGGCAATGTCCGCCGCATCCGGCCATTCGCCGTCGTCGCGCGGGGCAACGATCAGATCGGACGACGGGGCCGATAACTTCAAGAAGCGGCTCGCGGTAACCATAATGACGAATCTGAACCCGGCTTGCTTCAACGAGCGGCATAACCGCTCCGCCGCCAGGTCCGCGTTATCCGTATCCGCATAATGGCTTGCCGGATACGTAACGATACGGCCTTTGAACGGGATTTCGATACGATCCATCAAGTCTCGCAGCTTCTCCAGCTCCGCGGTCGCTTCATGGGGAAGCTCCGTGCCGGTCAATCCCGTTATCGGAAGCAGGCATGTGTCCATATAAGGCTTCAGCTCAAGCCACCTGCTCTCCGAAAATTCGCTGAATTTCAAACGGAGCACCTCCCTTCGCTGCTATCGTACAAGCTGTGTACTATATTACAATCTTTTGCGGAATTTGCCAATATAGCGTATTTAATGGCGACGCCTTTTCCGCTTTGCAATGCGTCCAAGCAAAGACAGCGTCAAGAAAGCGTTTAAAAAAATTTTTGCCGCTTGAAACAAGCGGTACTCGTTTCAAGCGGCAACAGCCTCTTTGCTTATTTTGTTCATCGAGCGAAAGTCCTGCCTTTGACGTCAATGATGAATTTCGTTCAGCTGCTTCGTCAAACGGTAGAACGTATCCTCATCGCCGGCCGCGAGCGCGTTGTCAATAGCCCGGTAGATTTGGTCTGTACGGTACTTTAGTACGGCTTCATCCAGTATCATCTCGGCTGCCAATGCCAGCATCGCTTCATAGGTCACTTTCATTTTATCCATAGGATACACCCCCATAACCGACAATTGAAGATCATCTTGAAATGCCGTTGTCGAATCGCTTTTTTAGCACCGGTTAGAAACCCGTTTCGTTTACCCTTAAGAGACGTATTCCGGTTCTGCAAGTCCCGCCACGACCGAGCTCCCTGCTTTTGTCATGCGGATGACGGTTCCGTGCCGTTCATGCTCCCCGATCCGGAGCAGTCCGAGATGAACCATCATGACGATAATTCTTTGCTCCAGTATCGTCTCGGCGTCGTCGTAATAATACGGCTTGATCAAGGGCAGCAGCACTTTGCTGAGCGAATCCGCCGTTACCCACTGCTCGGCTAGATAGTTGATCCAATGAACGAGCGAAT
This sequence comes from Paenibacillus thailandensis, assembly GCF_042685365.1. Lineage (NCBI taxonomy): Bacteria > Bacillati > Bacillota > Bacilli > Caryophanales > Paenibacillaceae > Paenibacillus > Paenibacillus thailandensis. The sequence goes on from NZ_JBHUMY010000020.1 coordinate 48,571, forward strand.
GCAAATTCGGGATCGGCCCCTTGTACGTCTTCAGCCACAGCTTGTATAGCTGAATCTGCTCCCCCGGCGGCTTGACGGCAAGCCGTTCTTCCCCCGCGGCGGTCAGCGCAAGGCGAATTCCGTCGTCCTCCAAAAACTTGGACTGCCGGCAATAGTCAAACAACAGCGAAAACCGGTTCGGATAAACGTTAAAATATTTGCCGTATCCGAACCTCCAAGCCCCTTTGGGCGGAAGCTCCTCGCGAATCGCAAGCCGGTCGAACAGCTGCAGAACAAACCTTTTGTACATCGTTCCGTCGGCCGCCAGCTGCACTTCATTATGGTAAATATAATGAAGCAACGCCCGCACATCGTCTTGCATGAGCCCTTGCTCGTCCCGGTACACATGCGGGTCATCGGTATACGTTAGCTCCTCGGCAAACTTCCGTCTCAACGTCTCGCGGAAACGAGCCTTTAAATCGTGAGGAACCTGGAACAAATATTTGCCGGTGCCGCTGTAGCCGTTGAACAGCCATCCCTGATGCCTGAACCGGTTGATAATGTCTCTCGGGACGGGCGCCTCAGGTTCCGGCTCGGATTTTTTTCTGGCGCGCTTCGCTGCCGTCTTTTTCTCCGGGGGCTTCGCCTCGGCTTTCGCCGTTTGACCGAAACAGCTCTGCTGGGCTCTCGCCAGAAGTTCTTCCAGGCTGAAAGCTTCCCGCGACTCGAACAACAGGTGATTTAGGAACCGTAAGTCTTCGATCGTCAAACTGCCCACTTGCGAATCGAACACGTCTTTGCGGCTCACGGTCGAGAGTATGGATTGAATCAGCTCGTTTTTCGAATGTCCGCTGCATTCGCATCGATAGGCTTCCGCAATCCGGCTGAGCTGCTTAATATCCGCATAACCGAGCATGTCCGCCAAGTTCAACGTTACTCTCCCCTTTCCGCGCCGCTTATGCCTCGTATTCCGCCGATAGCCGCGGCAATGTACTACCATTATGGGAAATTATGCGGATTTTATAACATCCTGCTAAATTTGTTGCGGGCAAGCGGAACAACCCCCCCAAGAATCGGAGCACCGTCACCGGAGATGACGTTGTTTCGCATAATTTCACAAACAACAAAAAAGCGGCTCTTCCGCCAGGGAAGAACCGCTTACGATTCCAGATGTCTCATGCAATTATATAAGAGCGGATACCAACGCCCGTCTTGCAATTCCAATATCGAATACGACATATTGCCGATGAACTGCGTGCCCATGTCCCCGCACAGCTCCTCGAACAGCTGGGCCAAAAAGCTACCGTGCGACACGACAAGCAGATGGCGGTCGGGATTGCGCTCGTATTGTTCGTCCAAAAACGCCCGCCCTCTCGCCCGGACGCTTTCATCCGGCTCCTTGCCGGTATCCATGGCGCGCCAGTCGTCTCCCCAACGTTCCAGGCGCTCCTTTTCCGTCGTACCTTCAACCTCGCCGTAAAAGCGTTCCCGAAGCCTCTCATCCGGCTCCAGCAGCGGTATGTTCAGCTTATCGGCAATGATCGACGCCGTCCTGTAAGCCCGCGCCAGATCGCTCGATATGACGGCGTCCCAGCGATGGACGTCTTGGGCAAGCCGGTCCGCCAGCAGCTGGGCTTGACGAATCCCTTCTTCGTTAAGCGGTATATCCGTTTGACCTTGAATTTTGCCTAGCGCGTTCCAATCCGTCTTTCCGTGCCGTATAAATCCGATTATCAATTGTCCGTCTCCTTTATCAGCTTCTCGTTCGGGATAACCAGTTTAAAATGAGCAACGTGATGATGATGCCCAGCAGTGACAATGCGACCCAATATTGCGGATAAGCGGGCATAACCTGCAGAACGAACGGGTCGCTGATGCTCGCTACCGGAACTTCGGCGTTGAACTTGGCCGTCACGACGATGCTGTCGCTTGAGGCGCTCGCGGTCTCGATCAGCCCGGTTAACTGCTGCACCTTCTGGGACGAGGCGGTATCGGCCGCATGGTTCTGGAACGCGAAGTATAGCAGCCCGCTCATGAACATCGCCATCAGGCATGCCACGACAATCGCCGTATTTCTCCGGAACGACCGGCTGAAATGATAGCTCTTGTGCGAAATCGGACGGAGCCATGCTTGTTCGGCATAGATCCGTTCCATTACGCCGCGGTTCAAATGATCGACCGGCCCGATCACCTCTTCGGGAACGGATAAATCGCGAATAAGCTTCTCGCTTTCCTCCCAGAGCCGGAACTGCTCCGAACATAGATCGCAATGCTGCAAATGCTGTTCGACAGCTTCCCGGTCGGGGGCGTATTCGGGCATATCCCAATATTCGCTGAATTTATTTTGAACATCGTCGCATTTCATCGCGTCTTCATCCCCTCGTATTCTTCCATCAAGCCCGGTTCATGGCCGAAGTACGGCTCCAGTTGACTTTTCACGCTGGCCCTTGCCCGAAACAAGAGCGACTTGACGGAACTGACCGTCTGTCCCAAAATATTCGCGATCTCCTGATAGTCCAGCTGGTCATATTCCCGAAGAATAAGCGCCGAACGTTGCTTCTCCGGCAAGTTGTTGATGGCTTCCCGGACCATTGCCATTCTTTCCTTGCGCAAAATCATCTGTTCCGGAGCGATTTCCGGCGAAGCGATCGGGTCGATCCCCGATTCGTCCAGCGACATGTTTGCGGTTTTTTGCTTGCGGAGCTCGCTAAGCACCGTGTTTCGCGCAATCGTATAAAGCCACGTCGCGAAAGAAGCGTCGACCTCGCGAAAGGAATGGAGGCTTCGATACGCTTTATAAAACGTTTCCGAGCATAAATCTTCCGCCATCAAATCCAGCTTGGCGCTCTTTAACATATGATAGATGAATGCTAATATTTTACGCTGGTAACGCCCCATCAATTCGGAGTACAGTTCGACGTTACCATCCTTGATTTCGCGTATGAGCTCGGAATCAGTCATGACAGGCGAACCTCCTCCACCTGCGGATTATCCCTCTTCCGGCTACGTATCATTGTACCGGGTTAAAAGGGAAAAGTTGCGGCGTTCTGCACAAAAAATCCGAAAGTCATTTATGTAAAAATTCGAGCACGTTTATCAAATTCCTTCTTATATCGACATCCGAAAACGAAAAATCCACAAATTTACAGGAGCGCGCGCCCAAATCATTTTATCATAGCTTACGGTGCAAAAAATGAAAAATGAGAAAATTTTTTTGAACGAAAACAAATCGAGGTCGTCTTACGGAATCCTATGTAGTTAGCGGGCAAAAAAAAAACCGCCTTTTATAAAAAGGCGGTCCGCACAGGGTGCGAATTATTGGATAGGAGTGGAGAGAAACCATACTGTACTTTTATTATATGTATACGCTTCCAATTTGTCAATAAGCGCATACATTTTTTATTCGAAATATTTTTGAAGAACCTCGGCCGTTTCTTGCGGACCTTTCACAGCCTATAAAGCCCTCCAAGCCCAAAAAAATCCGGGCGGCAAAGCGGATATTACCGCCTTGCCGCCCGGAGCGTTCGGACCGCATCGGATTAACGTTACCTTATAAATGAACCGAATAACCCGAAGCCGTCAGCTGCGCAAGCGCCTTGTCCAGATCCTCCTGCTTGCGGAAAGACAAGCGAAGCACGCCGGGAACGTCTTCCCTGCTTTCGATAATTTGAATGTTGCTCAAATTAATTCCGCTATTGCCGAGCTCCGTAGCGATTTTGCCGATGATGCCCGGATGGTCGGGAACGTCGACATAACAATCGAACGTCGATATAATGATGCCTTTGCGCCGCTCCGGCAGCTTCGAACGGAATTCGCCCGCTTCGCGGAACGCCTGCTCTACCGCGCTCCCGTCTTCCGTCTCGAGCATGCGGACGAATTTCTCCGTCTCGGCGTTCCAATCCTTGAGCAGCTTCAGCAGTACGGCACGGTTATTGATCAGAATGTCGCGCCATACGATCGGGTCGCTGGCCGCGATCCGCGTAATGTCCCGGAAGCCGCCTGCAGCTAATGATCCGTATAAATGATTGCCGTCATTGTACCCTTTGATCTGATTGACAAGCGCGACCGCGATAATATGAGGCAGATGGCTGATCGCCCCTACGATCTCGTCGTGCGACACCGAATCGACGACGACGATATGCGCTTTCGTATGGGCAAGCAAAGCCTTCAGCCGCTCCAGCGCGTCGGAAGGCGTCGTCTCATCCGGCGTAAGCACATAGAAGGCGTTCTCGAACAAATAGGAGGACGCCGCTTCGACGCCGGATCTTTCCGAGCCGGCCATCGGATGGCCGCCGATAAATACGGCGTCCGGAAGCTGCACGGAACGGGCGCATGCCGCAACCGAAGCTTTCGTGCTGCCGACGTCCGTTATAATGCAGCCGGGTTTCAAATTGAAGCGGCTGAGCTCGTTCACGTATTGTTCCAGCATGCCGACCGGAACGCATAAAAATATAAAGTCCGCACCCTCCGCCGCCTCGCGCATCGACGTCGTCGCGTAATCGACGACTCCTCTCTGCACGTATTTCTCCACGGAAGACGGCCGGCTGGAATGTCCGACGACCGTAATGCCAGACTTGCCTTTAAAGCATAATGCAAGTGATCCGCCAATTAATCCAACGCCAAATATCGTTACTTTGATCATCGTTTATCCGCGCACCGCCATATCCTGAAGCACGTCTTCCAGCGCCGCTACAAACTTCCGGTTCTGTTCGTCCGTCCCGACGGAGACGCGAATATAAGTCGGATAATGGCGCCATCCCGCCCTCACGATAACGCCTTTGCGCAGCAAAGCATCAAAGACCGAAAGCGACGAAAGGCCCGCATCGACCAATACAAAGTTGCTCTGCGTCGGAAAATAAGCAAGGCACAGCCGTTCGAACTGCTCGTATAAGTATTCGACGCCTTTCCGGTTTTCGGACCGGCAATAGTCGACGAATGCCGGGTCTTGCAGCGCCGCTTTCGCAGCCGCTTGCGCAGCCCTGCTCGTATTGAACGGCTCGCGGACCTGATTGATATAACGGATGACCTCCGGCCGCCCGACGCCGTAGCCGATACGGAACGCCGCAAGACCGTACGCTTTGGAGAAGGTCCGGAGCACGACCAGATTGCCGTATTGTTCCAGCAGCTCGATGCCGTTCGGATAATCCGGATCGACGGCGAATTCGAAATAAGCTTCGTCCAGCACGACGAGCACATGTGCGGGAACCCGGTCCAGAAACGCGGCCAGCTCTTCTCGGCTGACGATTGTCCCCGTCGGATTGTTCGGATTGCAAATCCAAACGATTTTGGTCCGATCCGTTATTTGGGCCAGCATGCCGTCCAGATCGTGTTTGCCGTCCGAAAGCGGCACTTCGATAATGCGGGCATTCTCGATCTCGGCGTTATGCTTATATTGGGAGAACGTTTCGTCAGCCATGACCGTTTCGTCTCCTGCCGCCAGAAACGCGCGGCAAATCATCAAAATGATGTCGCTCGAGCCCGTTCCGAATACGAGCTGGTTCCGCTGTACCCCAAGCCGGGACGCGAGTTCCTCCGCAAGCTCCGCCGAAGCGCCGTCCGGGTAAATATTCGATTGCCCAAGCTGCTCCATAATGGCGGCTTTCGCCCGTTCGGAGCAGCCGAACGGATTTTCATTCGATGCCAGCTTGATCACTTCCGTCAAGCCCAGCTCTTTCTGCACTTCCTCGATGGGCTTACCGGGCTGGTAAACCGGAAGATGCACAATATTGCTCTTAGGCTGCATGAGCCGTTCACCTCTTCTAATTGTTTACGCAGTACTTGCTTGCATTTACAATATTGTCTCATATCCGGCGCATCTTTTAAAGCACATTTCCATAAATGAGCCGAAAACCGGATATTGGAACTAGGGGAGACTCTTATTCTTATCTATGCGGAAAATAGAAAAACCCCCGCGAAGCGTTGAATCAACGGCTCCGCGAGGGCCAATCCGATGGACGTTAGCTTTTTAATTCCTGCACGAAAGCGCCGATCCGGCCGAATCCCGCCTCGCGGCTCGCTTCCTCCGCCAGAAGCGGGAGCGCCTCCTCGATCTGGCGCACGATCGCGCTTCCGACGACGACGCCGTCGCAAAGCTCCGAGAAGCGCCGTACATGCTCCCGGCTGGATATGCCGAAGCCGATCGCGATCGGTACCGGAGAGGCTTCGCGCACCGTCCGAAGGAAATCGTCGATCCCGGAATAGAAATCGGAACGGACGCCGGTAACGCCGAGGGATGATACGCAATATACGAAGCCTTGCGCTTTGGACGCGATTCGCGCGATCCGGTCCTTGGACGTCGGCGCAACGAGCGGTATAAGATGAATGCCGGTAGCTTCCGCCAGCGCTCTGACCTCGGCATCCTCTTCAATCGGCAAATCCGGAATAATAAGACCGCTTACCTCTTTGCTTTTGATCAGCTCGAAGAAAGCTTCAAGGCCAAACTGAAGAACCGGGTTGAAATAAGTAAACAGAATAAACGGCAGCCGTACGCCCGACGCGCGCGCCTGTGCCGCGATTTCGATGCAATCGGCAATCGTAACGTTGTGCCGAAGCGCTCTTTCCGACGCGCGCTGAATAACCGGACCGTCTGCAAGCGGATCGGAATACGGAACGCCAAGCTCGATCATATCGGCGCCGGAGCGCTCCAATTGGCGAATGATCTCAAGCGTTGACGGGACATCCGGGTCCCCTACGGTCACGAACGGGATTAACGCCGTTTGTCCTTCCGAGCGCAGCCGGGCAAAAGTCTGATCAATGAGGTTCATTGCCGTCGCCTCCCAAATATTTCATAATCGCTTCCACGTCTTTGTCGCCCCGCCCGGACAAGCTGACGACGATCACTTGATCCTTGGAAAGCGTCGGAGCCAGCTTCATCGTCTGCGCAATCGCATGAGCCGATTCCAGAGCCGGAATAATGCCTTCCGTCCGGGACAGCAGCTGCAGCCCTTCAAGCGCCTCGGCGTCGGTTATCGGCACGTATTGGGCTCTCCCTGTATCTTTCAAGTAAGCATGCTCCGGTCCGATGCCCGGGTAATCGAGCCCCGCGGAGATGGAATGCGCCGGCAGCACTTGGCCGTAGTCGTCCTGCAGCACATAGCTGTAGGAGCCTTGGAATACTCCTTGGCGGCCTTTGGCCATCGTAGCCGCGTGCTCATCCGTATCGACGCCGCGTCCTGCCGCTTCCACGCCAAGCAAGCGCACGCCTTCATCCTCGATAAACGGATAAAAAATACCGATGGAATTGCTGCCGCCGCCTACGGCCGCAACGATATAATCCGGCAGCTTGCCTTCCGCCGACAATATTTGTCCTCTCGCTTCGTCCCCGATAATCCGTTGGAAGTCGCGCACCATCATCGGATACGGATGAGGCCCGGTAGCGGATCCCAAAATATAATTCGTGTCGTTCACATGGCTGACCCAATAGCGCAGCGCTTCGTTGCAGGCGTCTTTCAGCGTTCGGGTGCCCGATGTGACCGGCACGACCTCCGTACCGAGCAGCCGCATGCGGAACACGTTGAGCTGCTGCCGCGCCATGTCCTCTTCGCCCATCAGCACCTTGCACTCGAGGCCGAGCAGAGCCGCGACCGTTGCCGTCGCCACGCCGTGCTGGCCGGCCCCCGTCTCGGCGATAACCTTCTTCTTGCCCATTCGCTTCGCAAGAACGCCCTGCCCGATCGCGTTGTTGATTTTATGGGCGCCGGTATGGTTCAAGTCTTCGCGCTTCAAATAAATTTTGGCGCCGCCGAGGTGGTCGCTGAGCCGCTTCGCATAATAAAGCGACGTCGGCCTTCCGGAATATTGATGAAGCAAATAACGGATTTCCTCCTGAAATTCCGGGTCTTTGGAATAATGCTTGTACGCTTCCTCCAATTCGAGCAGCGCGTTCATTAGCGTTTCCGGCACATAGCGTCCGCCGAATTTGCCGAAGCGCCCGTTTGCGTCTGGCACCGTGTTCATCGCTCTACCACCTTCTGTACGAATAATCGAATTTTATGAATGTCCTTCTGTCCTTCCGTTTCCACTCCGCTCGATACGTCGATGCCGTCCGGCGCGTAGTCCCGGACGAGCCGGTCCGCATTGTCGGGATTGAGCCCGCCCGCGACGTATAACGGAACCCCGATGGAACGGGCTGCAGCTTTATACGCTTCGATCTGCTCCCAGTCGAACGGCTTGCCCGTGCCTCCCCCGGCCGTATCGATCAATACCGCGTCAACCGAACCGGCATACGGGCGGATGCGTTCGGCCGCTTCGTCACCGCTTTCCCCCACGGAGAATACTTTCCAGACCCGCACGTTAAGCCCGCTGCGGATCGAGCGGCATAAGGACGGGCTCTCTTCGCCGTGAAGCTGAACGATATCGAGCGGCGCGACGGCCAGCAGCTCGCGGAGCCGCTCGAATTCCGCATTGACAAATACGCCCGCCGCCAGCGGCCTCTCGCCTCCCGCTCCCTTTAGCGCATGTACTTCCCGTATGAGGCTCGCGGCCGTCTCCGGCGTCACCTGGCGTTTGCTCGGGGCGAACACAAAGCCGATCTCATGGATGGGCAAGCCGTCCATCGCACGGATTGTGCCGGCATCCTTCAGGCCGCAAATTTTAATTCTCGGCGCGCTCATCGTACGGCCGCTTCGCCCATCAGCTCGTTGACCGCCCGGCCGATGTCGGCTTGCCTCATGAAATGTTCGCCGATCAATACCCCTTGAGCTCCCGCTTCCGCCAGATAGGCAAGGTCGGCGGGACCCGCTATGCCGCTTTCGCTAATGACCGTCACTCCGGCCGGCATCATGCCGATGAGCCGCTCCGTCGTCTTCAGATCGGTGACGAAGGTATGCAAATTGCGGTTATTGATGCCGATCAGTAAGGCGCTTCCCATCTCGAGAACCGCCGCCGTCTCGGCTTCGTCGTGAACCTCGATCAGCACGTCAAGGCCAAGCGATTTAGCGGCGCCGTACAGCTCGGACAGCCGGTCCTTCGTCAATATGGCCGCGATAAGCAGCACCGCGTCCGCGCCGATCAGCCGCGCCTCGTAAACTTGGCGGTAATCGATAATAAAGTCTTTGCGCAGCAGCGGCAGTCCCACGGCTGCCTTCACGCTTGTCAAATAACCGTTGTCGCCTTGAAAATAATCGCGGTCCGTCAGCACCGAGATGCAATCCGCGCCGGCCCGCTCGTAAGCGGCCGCAAGCGCCGCGGGATCAAAATCGGCGCGGATGAGCCCTTTGGACGGCGAAGCCTTCTTCACTTCCGCAATAAGCCCCATGCTGCGCTTGCGTCCTTGCGTCAAGGCCCGCTCGAATCCGCGGCACGCCGGCATTCCGGCAATGACGCGCTCGGCTTCCGCCAGATCGAAACGTTCGGCAAGCGCCTCGACTTCTTTCTTTTTGGTCGCTACGATTTTATCCAGAAACATGTGCCAACTCTCCCGTCGTTCGTATAAGCTGCTCGAGCTTGCGCTCCGCCGCGCCCGAGTCGATCATTTCGGCGGCAATCGCCGCCCCTTCCTTCAAGGATTCGGCCGCTCCGCCGACATAAATGCATGCCGCCGCGTTCGCCACCACGATTTCCCGGTAGGCGCCCCGCTCTTCGCCGCGGAAGATGCCGCGAATAATCGTCGCGTTCTCCGCCGGCCCGCCGCCGATGACTTCGCTAAGCGGGTAACGCTTCAAACCGAGCTCCTCCGGCGTCAAATCGTACGTCCGCACCTGCCCGCCGTTCAGCTCGGAGACGCGCGTCGGCTCCGAAATGCTGATCTCGTCCAGGCCGTCGTGGCTGCCTACGACAAGCGCCCTGGCGAGTCCAAGCTCTCCAAGCACATGGGCGATCAGCTCCGTTTTGGAACGATCGTACAGTCCTAACAGCTGCCGGTCCGCGCCCGCCGGATTCGCAAGCGGACCCAAAATATTGAAAATGGTACGGATGCCGAGCTCCTTCCGCGGAACCGCGGCATGCTTCAGCGACGGGTGGTACAGCTGGGCAAACATAAAGCAGATCCCCGTTCTCTCCAAGCATTCCGCCGCTTGCCCGGGCGTCAGCGTAATGTCCACGCCAAGCGCTTCAAGCACGTCGGCACTGCCCGTCTTGCCGGACATGGCCCGGTTCCCGTGCTTGGCTACCCGAATGCCGGCTGCCGCAGCGATAATGGCCGAGCTGGTCGAGATGTTGAACTTATGAATGCCGGAACCGCCGGTGCCGCACGTATCGAGCAGTCCCTCGCGGTTCGTGTGCAGCTGGCTGGAATACGCGCGCATCGCTTCCGCGAAGCCGGTAATTTCGTCTTTCGTTTCGCCTTTCATCCGAAGCGCCGTGGCGACCCCGGCAATTTGCGATGGGCTGGCCTCTCCCGACATGATCGTTTCCATGACGGAACGGGCCTCCTCCCGCGACAAGCCGGCTCCCGTCGTCAGCTTGCCCAACGCTTGCTTCATATCCATCCGCGGCAAAATGACATTCATCGTCCAATCCCCTCTCCCATATTAACGCAATAATCGGCGTTTAGCTCGTGAAATTGCATATTCGGCTTCGGCTTCGGAGTCCCGAACAGCAGCTCGGCCGTGCGGATCGCTTTCAGGAGCGCCTTCGCCTTGTTCTGCGTTTCTTCGTACTCCTTCTCCGGCACGGAATCCCATACGATGCCCGCTCCGCTCTGCACGTAAGCTTTGCCGTTCTTGAAAATAATCGTCCGGATCGTAATGCACGTATCCAGCGATCCGCCGAATCCGAGGTAGCCGATCGCTCCCGCGTAGGCGCCGCGCGCTTCGTTCTCCAGCTCCGCGATAATTTCCATCGCCCTCAGCTTCGGAGCGCCGGATACGGTTCCCGCCGGCAGACACGAAATAAAGGCGTCAAAAAAGTCTTTGTCGGAACGCAGCTTGCCCGCCACGTTGGAGACAATGTGCATCACGTGCGAATACCGTTCGATCTCCATGAACGAATCGCAATGGACGGAGCCGAACTCCGCGACCCGGCCGATATCGTTCCGCCCCAGATCGACCAGCATCAAGTGCTCCGCGCGCTCCTTCTCGTCCGCCAAAAGCTCCCGTTCCAGCTCCATGTCCTCCTCCGGGGTGCGGCCTCTCGGCCTCGTTCCCGCGATCGGCCTTGTCTCCACGCGGTCCCCGTTTACTTTCACCAGCGCTTCCGGCGACGTGCCGACGATAATCTCTTCGCCCATTTTCAAGTAGTACATGTAAGGCGACGGGTTCATCGTCCGCAGCACTCTGTAGACGTGAAGGGGATCAATCGACGTCTCGATGCTGAAGCGCTGCGACAGAACGACCTGGAAAATGTCGCCGGCGCGGATATATTCCTTGGCTTGTTCGACGTTCGCCATAAACTGCTCTTTCGTTACGTTGGAGCGGACGTCTCCGAGCTCGGGATCGACCGGCATCGGAGCGGCGGCAAGAACCGGGCTCGCTGCCGGCTTCTTCAGCCGGGCGAAAGCCGATTCGATCCGTGCGACCGTTTGGCCGTAGGCTTCCGCGATGTCGTCGTCCGTGGCGCCCTCCGGAATGTGAACGTTGCCGATGATTTGAATTTGCTGCTTGAAATGGTCGAAGGCGATAATCTGATCGCAGAACATGAATTGAATGTCGTTCATCTGCATATCGTCCACGCGGTGAGCCGGCAGCTTCTCGTAATATTGAAGCAGGTCGTAGCCGAAAAATCCGATCGCTCCCCCCGTAAAAGGCGGCAAGTTTTCGAGCACCGGGCTCCTGTAGCCTCTCAAGCGGGCTTTCAGCAGCTCCAGCGGCTTGCCCGACAAATCCTCCTTGCGGCCGTTCCGTTCCAGTATGATCCGGCCGTTCTTGCCGTAGAGCATCATGAACGGATGGGTGCCGATGAACGAATGCCGCCCCCATTCGCCGCCCTCTACGCTTTCAAGCAGAAAAGCGTTCGTCTCTTGCGCGAATTGCTGAAAGACGCGAATAGGCGTTTCCGTATCGGCCATCATCGTACGGACGATGGGGATCAGATTATACCGGCCGGCCAGCCGGATGATTTGCTGCAATTCATTCGTCATAAGGAAAATCCTCCTTCGGATTATTCGGCACCCAAGCCGAAACTTTTCTACTGCTCCTCGTCAACGGACGAAACGTTCCGGCGGGAAATACAAGGCGATGGACGCGAAAACATATAAATACTTATGTGAAAAAAAAGAGCTTCCGCCGACGGCAGAAGCTCCGAGTAAACCTATTGTCAAGAAATCAATGAAAGCAGCGAGACTTGAACCGCATGCGGCAAACATGGCAAGGCCGTACGGGCTGCAACCCGTTCCAATCCTTCCGCGCTCAATCGACGGCTGTCTCTACTCGCGGCGGAATCCATTCCTTATCCGCCTATCTAAACTCTGCTCTGCTCATCTAATCTCTTCACAACTCTACTCTGCTAACTGCTCTCGTCTTTAAATCCTATGAATCGCTGTTCGAATCTAACAATCACTATACCGTAGAAACACGGCTCGCGTCAATTACGCATTTGCCAAATCCGGACGCAGCGCTTTGGCTCCGCCCAAATAAACATGTTTAATTTCCGCTTGCGACTTGTCCGTGTTGACAAGCACCATAAACCGGATGCAGCGTTCCAGGCTGCCTTTCACCGGCACCTCGAGCGAGCACATGAGAGGGACAAGCTCCCATCCTTCCAGCTGGCGAACGGCGCTGGCCGGGAATGCGTCGTCGATGTCGTTCGTCACCGTAATGAACACGCAGGCGATATCTTCGGGAACGATTCCGTTTTCCGCTACGATCTTGTGCGTCAGCTCCAACGTCGCGTTCAAGATCAAGTCCTTTTCGTTTGCCTCTACCGTAATGGCACCGCGAATTCCTCTTACGTTCATAGCTGCTACGCCTCCCGTTTCAATTCCTCGACGATTTCGCGAACCCATTCCGCGGGAACGTCGTTTCTGATTTCCACCTGTCCGATTGCCGTAGGCACGACGAATACCATTTTGTTGGCCTCGAATTTTTTGTCATGCATCATCGCCGCCATGATGGCGCCGGTATCCAAATGTCCCGGAAGCCGAACCGGCAGGCCGAAGCTTGCAAGCAGGCTCTTCGTTCTGTCGAACACCTCTTGCGGCGCTCCGTACCGTACCCCCAGCTTCGCCGATCCGACCATGCCGATCGCGATCGCTTCGCCGTGCAGAAGCTCGCCGTATCCGGCAACCGCTTCGAGAGCATGGCCGATCGTATGTCCCAAATTCAATATCGCGCGCAGCCCTGTCTCCCGCTCGTCCTCCGAAACGACGGCCGCCTTGACGCTGCATCCTTTGTAAAGCGCATATTCAAGTGCCGCCGGCTCAAGCGCAAGCAGCTCTTTCGAATGGCCGGCGCACCAATCCACGAACTCCCGATCCCAGATCAAGCCTTCCTTGACCACTTCGGACAAGCCCGCCGCCACTTCCCGCCGCGGCAGCGACTGAAGCGTGTTCAAATCGTAAAGAACGAGCTCCGGCTGGTGGAACGCTCCGATGATGTTTTTGGCAAGCGGATGATTGACGGCCACTTTGCCTCCCACGCTGCTGTCATGGGCCAATATCGTCGTCGGAATTTGCACGAACTTGACGCCGCGCATGTAGGACGCCGCCAAAAATCCAGTCAAGTCCCCCACCACGCCGCCGCCAAGCGCGACAATCGCCGATTTCCGGTCCAATCCCGCTTCCAGCGCCTTGCCGACCAATTCCTCCAGAACGGCAAGCGACTTCGTGCCCTCCCCCGCTTCAACGACCACGCTCGCGGTCTGGAAGCCCTCGCTTTGCAGATGATCCTCGAGAGAGCTCAAATATAGCGGAGCAACCTGCGTATCGCTCACGATGAACAGCTTGGAACTTTTGCTGATGCCATGCTTCGTAAAATAAACGGCGGCGGACTGCAGCAGCCCTTCGCCGATATAGATCGGATAAGAACGTTCCCCCAAATCGACTGTAAGCTCACGCATAACCCGTCTAACCTCCCCCGTAGTTGTCTTGCAAGCCTTAACGCTTCCACGTTTTAATGCGCTAAATATCTTTGCTCATTATAGTACAGCGTTTCCGGTTTGACAAGAATAGGCGAAATGCCTATTACAAGCCGAATTTGTTCATTGTCCTTTCCATTCGGACGAGAAACCGTTTCGGCGAGAAATATAAGGCCAAACTGTACTTATAACCGTTTTCTCGCAAGAAAACAGGCCCCGGGAACCTTCGTGAAACCGTCCCGGAGCCTGCTTTGAGATGCTTCTCGTTAACGCATTAACGGTTGCCCGCTCCTGCGCATCCCCGCATCGCTTAATTTTACTTCGACCGAAAGATTGGGATCGTTGACAAGCCTGTCAATTTGCCTGATGTCCACCCCGACAATTTGCGCACATTCCTGAATCGTAATCCATCCCCGTTTGTACGCCGCTATCACTTTGCGCTTGTCCATTTGCGAATCCGTATCCTCCAAACTAACAAACAATCTTTGTCTCTAGTATTGGAGAAGACGGCCGGCCGTATACATCGCGCAGCAGCGCCGCCTTAAATCTTCCGGTAGAAAAACGTATCCGCCGTTTCAAAGCCGTATTGTGCGGGCGAAAAAATCTGCTCCGTGCTGCCGACGAACAACAGCCCTCCGGGGCGCAGCGCTTCCGAAAACTTATAATATAATTGCTGCTTCGCTTCTTCGGTAAAATAGATCAAAACGTTGCGGCAAACGATCAGATCGAAGCCGGAATCGTATTCGTCGTGAAGAAGGTTGTGCTGCTTGAATCGAACGGCGTTCTTCAGCGTGTCCGATACGGCGTACATGCCGTTCCTTTCGGTAAAATAACGGGCCGCGTGCGCCGGAGGGACGTCTTTGAGCGACCGCTCCGCATAGATGCCTTCCTGCGCTTTCGCAAGCACGCCCGCGTCCAGATCCGTGGCGAGCAGCGCCGAACGGTTAAGCAGGCCTCCTTCGGCCAGCAGCATTGCGATCGTATAAGGTTCTTCGCCGGTCGAACAAGCCGCGCTCCATATTTTTAGCGTTCCCGCCTGCTGAAGCAGCTCCGGAAGAAAGCGGCGCTGCAGCGTCTCCCACCGGCCCGGGTTGCGCCAAAACTCGGATACGTTAATCGTCATCCGGTCCAAAAACTCGCTCATTAACCGGTTGTCGCTCTCCAGCGCCCGCCAATAATCCGCGAACGTGGCGAATCCGTGTTTCAGCCGGAGCGTTGTCAATCGGCGCTTCATTTGCGCTTCTTTATATAAGGACAGATCAATATCGGTTTTCGTTTTAATATGATGGATAAAAGCTTGAAAATCGGTATCGGCTGACATGCTGTTCCTCCCGCTTAAGATGCCGTTCTCGTTCTAGTAGTTCCGCTTGTTTACGAAATAAGCGATATCGGTCAAATGTTTTTTCGCCGGAATGGCGGGAACGCCGTCCAACGCTTCAAGCGCTTTCGCGATAAAGCGGTCCGCCAGTCGGTCCGCTTCGTCAATGCCTGCGCTCGATCGGATCAGCTCGATCGCCCGTTTCGTGTCCGCGCCGCCGTTGCTGTCCCGAATGGCTTCGATCTCCTTCAGAAGCGGCTCCCGTACGCCGTCCTGCCGCAAGGCGCAAATGACGGGCAGCGTAATGTTGCCCTGCCGGATGTCCGAACCCGGCGGCTTTCCGAGCTGCTTCTCCGTCCCGAGCAGATCAAGCAGATCGTCGCGGATTTGGAACGCCATTCCGACATTGTAGCCGTAACGGTACAGCCGGAAGGCCGTGTTGCGGTCGGCGTTTGCGGCCAATGCGCCGAGCAGGCAGCAGATCGCGATAAGCAGCGCGGTTTTGCGGCGGATGCGGAGCAAATAATGACGGACGTTCTGCTCGGTATTGAAAAAATCGCGGATTTGCTCCATCTCGCCGATCGTCATTTGCAGCATCGCCTTGGACAAGTATTGATGAATGACGGGATTCTGCAGCTCTGCCGCAATCTTCAGCGCCTTGCCGAAAATAAAATCGCCCGTATACATCGCAATCCGATTGTCCCATTTGGAATTCACCGTCACTTGTCCCCTGCGCGTGCCGGCGTCGTCGATCACGTCGTCGTGAACGAGCGAAGACATATGAATCATCTCGAGCGGCACCGCGACCTTTTTCAGAACCTGCAGATCGTAATCCCCGAATTTGCCCGACAGAAGCACAAAAACCGGGCGAAGCCGCTTGCCGCCCGCCTTCACCAAGTGGAGCGAAGCTTCGTTCAACAGCTCTTGCTCGTTGGAAGCGCTTCTGATAAGCTCCTGCTCGATTTCGTTTAAATCGCCTTTCATTTTGGAGTATAAGTCCAATATTTTCATTCTTTCACCTGTCTATCGGAGATTGATTTCGCCCTTCGTCTCAGCAGTCCTCAGGCGGCATAGCTTACGTTTCGCGGTGAAGGATAAGCTATTTATAATGGGCAGACTTATAAATTCTTATCTTTTCGAAAAAAAGCAAGTTCCGTGTCCCGCTCCAGAAGGCCAAGCTCCTTCGCATAGCGGCAATACAGCTCCAGTCCTTCCAGAAGCCGGGGATTCAAATCGTATTGAAGCCCTCCGAAATAGGACCGCCAGAACGATTCTTCCCCGCCGTGCTCCCGGCACGCCCTTGCGACGACAGGGTCCAGGTTGCTTACGTTTCCGGCCATATTGTCCAGCAAGGCGCGATGAATATAGCCGATCGCGTCCGGCCAAGCTTCCGCCGCATCCCTGCGCACCGCCACGACCGCATAGGTCATGCCGCGCCCGGTAAACCGGTGCCACAGCTCTCCGAGATCGATGCAGTGGAGATCCTTCCTCGTCCAGAACGCATGAATGGCGGGATCGCCGATCAAAAGCGCGCCGTCCGCCTGCTCGAGCATCCGGTCGAGCGAAGGCTCCATCGATATATATTCAGGATGAAGGCCGTAATAGCTCTCCATCAAAATTTTGAGCAAATTAACCGTCGTTGCGGACGTGGAAGTCAATGCAATCCGCTCCGGCGGGTCCGTATCGACGGGTTTTTTCGAAAAGAAAAACAACGAATTGACGCGCCCTACCGAGCCGACCGACAATCCGGGCAATAGCAGCAGCTTGTCGCTGTTTACGGCGTAAGCGTAGGAGGACATGGCCGATACTTGCAGCTCGCCCGCGGCGAGCATCCGGTTTAATTCCGAAGGCACGCGCGCGACGCTCTCCATATAATCGCCGTCAAGGCGAAGGCCGTGAAATATCGGCCAAGCGTTCGCGTAATCAATCTGGCCGATGGAGATTTTCTGTCTGTCAGCCATTCTGTTCATCTCCCCATCTTCTGTACAGTTCGTGCGGAATATCCATATTGTCAAGCACTTTGCCTACCAAAAAATCAATCATGTCGTCCATCGTCCTGGGCTTATAATAAAAAGCCGGCATCGCCGGAATCATTCGCACTCCCAGCCGGGACAGCTTCAGCATGTTCTCGAGATGAATCGCATGAAGCGGCGTCTCCCGCGGAACAAGCAGCAGCTTCCGCCCTTCCTTGATCATGACGTCGGCGGCGCGGGTCATTAAATCATCGGAAATGCCGTGGGCGATAGAGGCTAACGTCCCCATCGAACACGGCATAACCGCCATCCCCTCCATGCGGTAGGATCCGCTTGCGATGCTCGCCCCGATGTCCGCATTCGGATGGTAAATCAGCTGTTTTGCTTCCATCGCTTCTTCGAAATGCCGCTTTAACGCGGCCTGGCGGTGTGCCGTCTCCCAATCCAGCTCTTCCTTCAATACGCGCCAGCCGGCCTCCGTAATGACCAGATGAACCGTTATCCCCGAACGGAGCAGCTCCTGCACCAAACGTATGCCGTAGACAGAGCCGCTGGCGCCGGTGATGCCGACCGCCCAGCGCCGAACGGCCGCGGTTTCCGGACGTTCTCCGGAATGCCGCTTTGAATCCGGTTGTATCATTCCAACGTCTCCTTCGTTCCGATGTGCAGCGCCGCGATGCCGCCGGTCAGCGGATAAGCCTGCACGTCGTGCAGCCCGGCTTCGCGGAACAATGCCGACAGTTGCTTCGAATCGGGAAACGTCTTAAGCGAATCCGGCAGCCATTTGTACTCCTCGAACCGTTTGGCCACGAGCTTGCCGATGAGCGGAAGCAACCGTTCGAAATAAAAATAATAAATACCTTTGAACGGCTGCCATTCCGGTTTGGAAAGCTCCAGGCAGACGACCTGCCCCCCGGGCTTCACGACTCTGCGCATTTCTTTCAGCACCTGCAAATAATCGGGTACGTTGCGCAATCCAAAGCCGATCGTCACATAGTCGAAGCTGTCGTCCTCGAACGGAAGGTCCATCGCATTGCCCTGCACCAGTTCGATCTGCTTGTCCAATCCGATTTTCTTTATTTTATCCGCGCCCACATCCAGCATATTGCGGCTGAAATCGAGACCGACGACGCGTCCCGTCCCGCTTGCCTGAGCGAGCGATATCGTCCAGTCGCAGGTGCCGCAGCACAGGTCGAGCGCGCTTTCTCCATGCCGCACGTCCATCTTGCGCATCGTGAACTTGCGCCATGCCTTATGACGGCGGAAGCTGAGCAGATCGTTCATTAAATCGTATTTCGGCGCGATGCTTTCGAACACCGCATGCACATGCCGTTTGGAATCCATGTCAAAAGCCAGTTTACCCACCTCATCCCTCCGGTCTACAACGTGACCGGCAATGCCATTTTTTTAATGTATCCGTCAAGCATTCGGGCAAGCTCGCCGCCCCAACCGTCCGTCTCGAGACGGACGGCGGCGCGCCGGATGCCTTCCGACGCCGCTTGCAGCTTGGACGCCAATTGATTTCGGATATCGTATTTGACGATTAAGCTTTGAATAAAAGCCGGTTCGTCGGGATTCTCGGACAACCGCTTGCGCTCCTCCTCGGTTCCTTCCTGAAGAACATGCCAATACGCCCAGCTGTTCCGAAAGCGCGCCGGACTTTCGCTGCGGCGCAGCTCCTCCATTACGGCTTCGCATTGGCTGACGAGGCGGAGCAGCTCCGACCACAGCCTCGACGAAGGGGCCTCCAGCATCGTTTCGAATATCGAGAACAGCTCGCTTTTTAGCCGAACCGTCTGGCTTAAATAATCTTCGGCCGTCATCTTCAGCTGCTTCATCCCGGAGTAGAGGCTCACCTTCAGCCGATTGACTTCGCACACGGCCGCGCTTATCCGGGATACCATCTCGATTTGCCCGTCCTGGGCAAGCAAATAATAAAACCGGCTGCTGAAATAATCTCCCGCAAGAACTTTGAGCTGCCGCGAGCGCATCTCTCGCATCGATCTTTTACCGAGATTCGTATCAATGAGGTCGTGAGTATCCATGCCGAGCTGCACCAACGACACGACGATCGCATACAAGTCGCTGAACCGGGACAAGGATTGATGTTTGTCCAGGAAAGCGTGAAGCAGCCTGACCCGAAAATCGGGCGCAGCCGGAAGCTCCGTATGGGATTGGATCATGTCGTACTCGACATATTTCCTAGTAAGCTCTGGAATTCGATAAGATTTCATTAAACAGCCCCCGAACAGTAAAAGCGACACCCCGCCGCTCTATAATCTAAATTATTATAGCATAACTTTAAGTGAGATTATATAAATGGGCAAAGTAATAGGGCGAAAAATTGAGCCGAAGCCTTTTTTTCCATAACGGATCCTTGATCGGGTCGGCGTTGTCGAGCTCTTCCGGGCTCCCTTGAAGCCAGCTGTCGCTTCTTCTGACGTCAATCGCGAGGAGCAGGCGGGAGCCGGCTTGTTCCCGTTCCTTGAACCGGACGATCAGCCGGTTTACGTTGCCGGTATGTTCAAAGGAAAAGCGGATCAGCTTCCTCGCATCCTGCAGCCAAGCTCCCGAGCGCCCTTCGGCTCCGTCGATCAGCAGCTCGACGGATAGGACCGCCTGGCTCCATTTCACGTTGGCGATCGACCCCGACAGCCGGAGGGCAACGAACGCATCGACCAAATTCGCGTTGGTGAGCCGCTGAATCGTCTCCGTCCGGAACGCCGCGACTTCAGTCTCGGCCCGCTTATGCTCCGCCGCAGCGGGCAAAAAGGATAGTAGGCCGACAGCCGCCAAAGCGGCGAATGCCGCCGGCGCGTAACGTCTCCAAAGCCGCATTCGGATCCTCCTTTCGTCGGGCGGCAACAACCCATAGTGTAAGCTTCGCGCATAACCCCCATACCCCATTGTACAAACAAATGGAGCAGGCTATGCCTGCTCCATCGAAACGCGCCGTCCGTTTGGCGCCTTTTTTTACTGATCGGTTTCTATCGTTCCGTATTTGGTCATAACGATCGCTTTGCCGCGGATTTTAATAGCGGACGTATGATCCGTAAATTGACAGATCATCACTTCGTTTTTGTCCAACTTTTCCGTGTGGTGAAATTTCGTATCTTGCCCGCGGGTCAAGCCGATGACTTGCACGCCTTGGTCTTTCGCCTTGATCACGACATAATCGTTGGTCGACTCCATCGTTTGCCCTCCTGTTATGGTCTGCAAGTCTGCAGTGTGCATAATTGCATTATGCGT
The DNA here is from genome assembly GCF_042685365.1 of Paenibacillus thailandensis. Taxonomy (NCBI): domain Bacteria; kingdom Bacillati; phylum Bacillota; class Bacilli; order Caryophanales; family Paenibacillaceae; genus Paenibacillus; species Paenibacillus thailandensis. The sequence goes on from NZ_JBHUMY010000020.1 coordinate 69,040, forward strand.
CCAGAAAAACTGCCCTCCCGTACTGTCGGGAGGGCTTGGTAATTACGAATATGGTCGGAACGACAGGAATTGAACCTGCGACCTCACCCACCCCAAGGGTGCGCTCTAGCCAAGCTGAGCTACGTCCCGATATAATGCGGCATCCTATGCGCAACAAAAAGTTTACCGAAAATTTACCTAGGTGTCAACATTGAAATTCCGCCAAACGAAAACGTCCGAACGTGATGCGTTCGGACGCTGCTGCCATCTAAAGCGACTTGCTTCTCCTTATTGGGAAACAAGATCCTTAAGGGATTTACCCGGTTTGAAAGCCGGCATTTTGCTGGCTGCGATATCGATTTCCTCGCCCGTTTGCGGGTTGCGGCCTTTGCGCGCCTGGCGCTCGCGAACCTCAAAATTTCCGAAGCCGACCAATTGCACTTTGTCGCCGTTTTGCAGCGCTTCGGAAATGGCTTCGAATACGGCGTCAACGGCTTTCGTTGCGTCCTTCTTCGACAGATCCGCCAATTCCGCCACTTTGCTGATCAATTCCGATTTATTCATTGTTTCACCTCCCCTGAAGGCGCCTAATGTCATCTTATCCCTCTTATTAACGGAAAACTTCAAAAATATACCTTTAGACCGAACAAACTTATAGTAATACAGGAGTTCCCCAATTTCAAGAGCCTATTGGCTTTGACGGCTTCCCGGGCAAAGGCTTTCAGCCTCTTTTCTTTCGCGTCAGGTTAATAAACGTGACGGCGAGAGCCAGCAAAAGCACACCGCCCCGGATAATATCGTTGGCATAATACTGCACGTTCAGCATCGTCAAGCCGTTCAGCAGCACGCCGATCAGCACCGAGCCGAAAAAGGTGCCGATCACGTTCGGGCGGCCCGCTCCTAGGACGGAATAACCGACGAAAGCGGCCGCCACCGCTTCCATGAGCAGCGGAGAGCCGGCGTCGATCTGGCCCGTTCCGACGCGCGCCGAATAAAGAATGCCGCCGATGGCCGCAAACACGCCCGAAGCGACGTAAGCGAACGTACGTATGCGGCGTACCCGAATGCCCGACAATCTGGCCGCTTCTTCGTTGCCGCCGATCGTATACATTTGGCGCCCCCACCGCGTATATTTAAAAAACAGATGCACGGCGACCACCGCGATAATCATCAGAATGACGGGCACCGGAACGCCGAACAGCTTGCCCTGGCCGAGCCACAGGAACGACTCGCTGAACGTGCCCGGCGCGGTAGTGCCGTCCGGCATCGGCATATTGTTGTAAATGTTGTAGCCTTTCGTATAGGTGCGGTGAATGCCCGCGATAATGTACATGACCGCAAGCGTCGCCAGCATGTCCGGAATGCGGATGCGCACGATCAGCAGCGCGTTAAGCAGCCCGACGATAACGCCGATCAGCAAAGCCGCCGGAATGACGACGATGAGCGGAAGCTCGTACCAGACCATGAACGCCGCCGTCACGACGGTCGTAAGCGAAACGGTCGATCCGACGGACAGGTCGAAGCCGTCCACCGTTAGGGAAATGGTCACGCCGATGGCAACAAAAGTTACGATCGAAATGGAACGGAGAATGTCCGTCAAGTTTCTGTAGGTGAAAAAATACTCGTTAAGGAGCGAAAAAAACAAAATGACGATGCCGATGATGATTAACGAGCCGTACTTAAACACAAAGTTGGTGCTTTTATTTACCATGCCGCTCTTCCTTTCCTCCGCTTGCGTACAACAGCAGTTGCTCCTGGGTCGCTTCGCCGCGTTTGAACTCCGCGGCGAAGGAACCGTCGCACATGACATAAATGCGGTCCGCGATGCCAAGCGCCTCCGCGAATTCGCAAGTCAAATATACGATCGTCTTGCCTTGTCCGGCCAGCGAGCCGATTATCCGGAATATGTCGCTTTTGGCGCCGATGTCGACCCCTTTTGTCGGTTCGTCGAACAAGTAGACGGTCGCCTCGGTCGGCAGCCATTTGCCGATGGACACCTTCTGCTGGTTCCCCCCGCTCAAATGCCCCGTCTTCTCCAGGGCCGAAGAGGTTTTGATGCCCAGCTTGCCGATAACGGCGGAGGCGTTGTTCGTTTCCTTCGTTTTGGACACGATGCCGAGGCGCGAGATGAATTTCAAAATCGGCAGGCTTAAATTTTGCTGAACGGACTCGTCGACAAGTATGCCTTGCTTGCGCCGCTCTTCCGGAACAAGCGCGATTCCGCCCGCGATCGCGTCCGCCGGCTCGGCAAGCTTAAGCAGCTTGCCGTCCACCTTGACGCTCCCCGCTTCCGCCCGGTCGGCTCCGAACAGCAGGCGCGACAGCTCGGTTTTGCCCGCTCCGACCAGCCCGACGACCGCGACAATTTCGCCGCTTCTCGCTTCAAAGCTGACGTTCTTCACTTCCTTGCCGCGCGACAGCCCTTCCACCCGGAGCCGCACCTCGCCGATCGTAACGTCCGCCTTGGGGTACTCCTCCGCAAACACTTTGCCCAGCATCGCTTGCACGACGTCCTCCGGCGAGGACTCAACCGTCCGCTTCGTCCAGATGCGCTCGCCGTCTCTCATCACCGTAATGGCATCGCACAGCCTGAAAACTTCCGGAAGACGGTGCGAAATAAACACGATGCCGATTCCGTCCGCCTTAAGCTGGTTGATAACCCGAAACAGCTTTTCCGTCTCCTCGTGGCTAAGAGGCGCCGTCGGCTCGTCGAAAATGACGTATTTCGCTTCCTCGGTCAGCAGCCGGGCGATAAGAACAAGCTGCTTCTCGGCGAGCGTAAGCTCTCCCGCCTTCTTCTTCACGGGGATGTCCGCGCCAAGCCTCGCCAGCGTCTCCTTCGCTTGTTCCTCCAGTTTCGCCCAGTTCACAAGCCAATGGCCGCCTTTCGCCGAAATCCGGTCCAGCATGACGTTCTCCGCCACGCTCAAATAAGGCACAAGCGCCGTGTCCACCTCCTGATACACGCAATGGATGCCAAGCCGCTTGGCATCCCCTGGCGACCCAATGGCAACCGGCTGGCCGTCGATCGTAATCGTGCCTTCGTCCTGCTCGTATGCGCCGGACAAAATTTTCATCAACGTGCTTTTCCCCGCGCCGTTGGCGCCTAGCAGCGCATGCACCTCGCCGCCGTTCACCGTAAAATCGACGCCGCGAAGAGCCGGCACGCCGGAGAAGGATTTGCGGATTCCTTGCATGACCAGTTGCTTCATCGTAATGCTGCACCCCTTCCCTTATAACGCATCAGGAAGCTTACGCCCGTGGGCATAAGCTTCCGTAAGCCTGCAACTATAATGTTGTATTAGTTCGAGCCTTCCAGCTCTTTCATCCAATCTTCGTAGTTTTGCTGGCTGCTGCCCCAGCCTTCCACGTACTCGCTCAGTTCCGTCGTGTTGATCTTTTTGTCGGTCGGAAGCTGGTCGCGGCTTACGTAGACGGATTCCAGCGTCGTTACCTTATCGACTTCCTCGCCTTTGAACAGCTTGTACAGCGTACGAACCTGCACGCGGCCGATATCCTTCGGATCCGTCGCGGCGGAAGCGATCCACGGGCTGTTCGGATCCTGGATCATTTGCAGATCCTCGTCGCTCATATCGATGCCGTACACTTTAATTTCGGTGCGTCCGGCTTCCTGAATGGCGCGAGCCGCTCCCTTAGCGAATTCGTCCCAAGCGGCCCATACGGCCGTAATGTCGCCTTTGTTCGGATATTTGGTCAGAATGGCTTTCATTTGCGCCTGCGTATCGACTTGCGGGTTGCTCGCATTGCCGAACGCCGCGATTTCCTTCATGTCCGGATTTTGCTCTTGGAAAGCTTTATATGCGATTTGGCGGCGCTCCATCGGAGCAAAGCCGGCAACCCATACTTTTACGATATTGCCTTTGCCGCCTGCGTCCTTAGCCAGCTGCTGCAGCGTCAGCTCGGCCATCTTCTGGTCGTCCTGCTGGAGGAGCGGAACGCCGTCCACGTTCAGATCCGAATCGAACGAAACGACTTGAATGCCTTTCTCCACGGCTTTCTTCGCGCCCGCTTCCAGAGCCGAGGCTTGTCCATGGTCGAGCAAAATGCCGTCGAAGCCTTGGTTGATGGCCGCGTCCAGATTGGAAGCCATCTTCACCAGATCGTTGTCGGAAGCGAATACTTTCACCGTGCCGCCGAACTTTTCTACTTGTTCCTTAACGCCCTCTACGTATTGAGCGGAGAACGTGCCGGTGTTGAATTGCATGACAAGCGCGATTTTTTTGCCCTTCAGCGATTCCAGATCGCTGCCGGCCGTAGCGGCTGCCCCCGCTTCCTGAGAAGGCGCTGCGCTCGGCTCGGCATTGCTGCCGTTCCCGGCCTTGCCGCCGCATGCCGCAATAACGACCATAAGCGCGGCCAGCATCAAGCTGAGCGAAATTTTGGCGATTCTTTTCATGTTACTGTTTCCTCCCCTTTATCAACCGCGGAAAAATTTATCTAGATGTAATCATATCACCTTTTCCAACTATGTCAATCGGATTAATTAAAATAAATCGATACAATGTATAAAAATTCAGTAATATCGGAAAAAGTCGAACAATAATAAAAGTCATTATAAGATTCATTCGTTTTTTGTGCAATAATATTCGCGCAAAAAAAAAGAGAAACCGCTTCTTCCGAGAAACGGTTTCTCTTATCCATTAAAGGATGATTGCAATGAGGCCGCCCGATCCTTCGTTGATGATACGGCCAAGCGTCTCCTGCAGCTTGTAGCGGGCGTTGTCCGGCATCATGGCGATTTTGCCCTGAATGCCCTCTCTTACGATGGAATGAAGAGAGCGTCCGAAGATGTCGGAATCCCAAATCTTGATCGGGTCGTTCTCGAAATCTTGCATCAAATAGCGGACAAGCTCCTCGCTTTGCTTCTCCGTGCCGATAATGGGGGCAAACTCGGATTCGACATCGACGCGGATCATATGGATCGACGGAGCCGTCGCCTTCAGCCGAACGCCAAACCGGGACCCTTGACGGATAAGCTCCGGCTCGTCGAGCGCCATTTCCGCCAGCGTCGGCGCGGCGATGCCGTAACCGGTCGTCTTGACCATCTCGAGCGCTTCCGCAAACCGGTCGTATTCGCGTTTGGCATGGGCAAACTCCTGCATCAGCTGCAGCAGATGGTCTTTGCCGCGGATTTCCACGCCGACGACCTCCATCAAGATCCGGTCGTACAGCTCATCCGGGGCGTACAGATCGATTTCGGCCACGCCTTGCCCCATGTTCATGCCGCTTAAGCCGGCTTTGTCGATGAAGTCGTAGTTCATGAACTGATGAACGACGCGGTCGACGTCGCGCAGACGGCGAATATCTTTGACCGTATCGCGCACCGAGTTTTCGTAATTGCTGCGGAGCCAATGGTTTTCGTTCAGCACCATGACCCAGCTCGGAAGATTCACGTTCACTTCGTGAACCGGGAACTCGTACAGCACCTCGCGAAGCACGGACATCACTTCGTCTTCGCCCATTGTCGCCGCGCTTAGCGCCATAACCGGTATATCGTATTTTTCCTGCAGCTCGCCGCGAAGCCTTTGCGTTTCTTCGCTGCGCGGCCGGGTCGAGTTGATGACCAGCACGAAGGGCTTGCCAACCTCCTTCAGCTCGGCCACTACCCGTTCTTCGGCTTCAATGTAAGAGCCGCGGGGAATTTCCGCTATCGTTCCGTCGGTTGTCACCACAACGCCCAAGGTCGAATGCTCTTGAATGACTTTGCGGGTCCCGATCTCGGCCGCTTCCTGGAACGGAATCGGCTCCTCGAACCATGGCGTCGAAATCATGCGCGGCCCGTTCTCGTCCTCGTAACCTTTGGCGCCTTCTACGGCGTAGCCGACACAATCAACAAGTCGAACGTTTACTTCAAGCCCTTCCGTGACGCGAAGCTGTACCGCTTGGTTCGGCACGAATTTGGGCTCGGTCGTCATGATCGTCTTGCCGGCGGCGCTTTGAGGCAATTCGTCTACGGCTCGTACGCGATCGGCCTCGTTTGTAATATTGGGAAGCACGACCGTCTCCATGAACCGCTTAATAAACGTAGATTTGCCAGTCCGGACCGCCCCGACGACCCCGAGGTAAATATCCCCGCCGGTTCGTTCGGCTATGTCCTTGAAAATGTCCACTTTCTCCACTGAATATCCCCTCCCAATTGAAATTCCGGTTCGCCGCCTTCCACCGGACAAGAGGGCAGGCCAGCGACGCAACTCGTACATGCTTGTTGGACTAGTAACATCATATGTCCCGGCTCCCCTTTTATGACGGTTGTTTCTACGAAATCTTTTTTTTGCATTCGCCGCAAAATCCCTTCCAAGATTGAATTATATGAGCCGCCATAGCCTTATATTCCGATATTCCGACCGCCGCGGGGCACAAAAAGGCCGGAAACGCAAAACGGCATCGCCCCAATCAAGGAACGATGCCGTCTCTATTTTCCGAGTATTTCAATATTTGATATAGCCGCTTGTCTTCCAGAAAACAAAAAGAATAATAGAGCTGCGGTTATTCCGGCACCGGCATCGGTTCGCCGTCGACATAGCGGTATGCGGTCGATTTCGCCGGCGCGAATACGGAATTGTCCACGAGCAGCGTGCGCAAATCGAGCGACGGGTCGAAATCGGTCCGCCCGCTCTTCTGAATCGCCTGCATAATGTCGATGGCATAATCGGCGTACACGTTTCCTTCCCGATCGAGAAGGACCGGAATCGTTTGTCCGGAATAAACGCTGCGGAGCGGCTTTTCTTTTTTGTTCAGCAGCCCGTAATCGATCCGGTAAAAACCCGGAGCAACCTCATCTCCTCGCGGCAGCGCCCCGTTATGCGCTCTAGCGTAATCCCGCACCTGAGCCTTCAAATCGTTTATGTACTGCACCGTAAGCAAATCCATCAGCTTGACGCGCGGCGACGTTTCTTCGTCAATGACGATAAAATAATAATGCCCGCCCTCCTCGAACGCCGCACCCGGCACCTCGCTAATATAGCCGCCGCTGAGCAGCTTTGTAAAATCGACGACGAACTTTTCGTATCTCGGCGTGTCTACGGTGCTGTTTTTGATCGGGAGCAATCCCAGCTCCTTCTGGTAATCCTCGATCGCAAGCTGAACGTTACGAACCGCGTCTCTTGGCGGAACGGCGTTCTGCCTTAGCTGCTCTTTCGGGTACAAGCATCCGGTCAGCGCGACGGCCGAAGCCGCAAGCGCGAGCGCCACCAGCAAGCGCCGAACCGAAGAGGCCTTCCCTTGTTTTCTTTCGTTTGCGTTCACCAACTCGGCTATCCCTCCACGCCTATGCTACCAGAGCGTATCGTTTTCCTCCTCGGCCTGCTGCAGCAGACGTCTGCGCACAACCTCCTGCAACGGATCGGGCGGCACCTCCGCCTCCACGCGGCCGTACACTTTCGCTTGGCAGGACAACCGCATTCGCTCATCCGTAAGGCCCGCCAGCTTCAATTGCTCTTTATCGCTTATCGGCGACAGCGCGCCGTCCGGCTGCACCTTCACCTTGCACATCAAACAAGCGGCATTCCCTCCGCAACGGGTGCGAATGGAAACGCCGGCACGCCTGGCCGCCGCAAGCAGCGTCGTACCCGGCTTCACTTTAACCGTCCGGCCGGAAGGCCGAAACGTAACCTCAACGTGTGTATTGCCCATTCGTGTCTCCCCATGCCGTCTTTCCTAAACGTTAATCGCCGTTCCCGTCTATCTGTAAGGCTTGTTGACGGCCGCGATGGTACCCGCTCCGGCCTTGACCACCGCCTGGCACGCAAGCCGATAGCCGGCCTCGAACTCCTCCGGCTCCAGCCGGTCCCACTCGGCGTCCGTAATGCCTTCGAGCCATTCGGCCCCCTCTTCCACATAACAGCGGCATTGGGCGCAAGTGCCCTTCGTGCACAGATGGCCCCAATCGATCTTCGCTTTCACGGCATGCTTTAAAATCGTAAGTCCTGCTATCGCCTCCGTCTCGGCGAATTTGGTTCTCCCCTTAAGCCGAATCATGCCATTTCTCCTCTTTCCTTATGTTGCCGGTCCTGTTAACGAATCTCTTGCTTTATTCCTTATAAAATAGAGAAAAACCCGTAGATGAAACCGAATACAAGAAAAATAAAAGCGGCGATAGATAACAGCGCTTTCGTAACGCCTTTTGTTTTGACGCGGGCAAACGTTATCAGAAAGGCCGCTAACGCCATCAATCCGATTCCGATGAAGGAAACCCACATCTTCGTCATGGCATCCATGGAGGCGATCTTCTCCTCGTCTGTGAAATATATCCTGTCGCAAGGATGCCCTTATTATAGCATTTCGACAAAAAAAGGACAAAAGCCGGGAAGCCGTATTCGTCCATCGACGAAGTCCGGCAGGCGCGAAGCTTTTGCCTTTTACCCGCTTTTGTCCGATAAAAACGTTAATTTACTTTTTGATCATCATTTTAATAAGCGATTCCAGATGGCTCAGGCCGACGCCGCTGGCCGTCACCGCTTTTACGATATCGTTAGTGGTCGCTTCCGATACGGGCACTTTGGCCATTTCCGACACTTGCTTGATCAGCTTGCGCAGCTCCGCCTCGTTTTTTAACGTATCCGGCGTTACGTTGCTTGCAAGCTTTTTGACGGCATTTTCGGATATATTTTTGCCCGTTTTTTTGTTAATTGCGCCTAGGACGTCCTTGGAAAGATCCTTGTTGCTCATGTTTCCCCTCCCATGTTGCGCTTTGTGAGTAGCTCTTAGCCATCATATGTACCGGAGGGACAATTGGTGCGTACAGTTGTCTGTTAGCATGCTTTTCGGTACGATCCCGCCGCTCGCTCGGAAAGTTAGACAATCGCCTTACTGAGCCTTAGGGATACTCACAACAAACAAGTCGCGACACGCGGGATTTCTGAGCTGGCGGAATAGCGCCGACAAGAACGGAAACATGCGAAGTTCTATGCTTTAAAAAACGCTCCATGCGCCTGAGATTCCAACACATCTCTGGTGCAAGGAGCGTATGTATGTCCCTTCGAGTCTTCATCAATCGATCGGCTCGATCTCGTGAGTACGGAGACGGCCCATCAGGCGCGTAACGGCTGTCTTTGGCTCCAGCTGCTCGAACAATACTTGGTGCAGCTGAGCCGTTATCGGCATTTCCACGTTATAACGCTTCGCAAGCTCGTAAGCGGCGCGGGTCGTCCGCACGCCCTCCACGACCATGCCCATGCGCGAAAGCACCTCATCGAGCGGGGTTCCGTCCGCTAGCATAAACCCGGCCCGCCAGTTGCGGCTATGCTTGCTTGTACACGTCACGACAAGATCGCCGACGCCCGCAAGGCCGGCAAACGTTTTGGGATTGGCCCCCATCGCTTCGCCGAGACGGCCGATTTCCGCCAACCCGCGAGTCAGAAGCGCCGCTTTGGCGTTGTCCCCGAAGCCGAGCCCGTCCGACAAGCCCGCCCCGAGGGCAATAATGTTTTTGATCGCGCCGGCAACCTCCACTCCGATGGCGTCCGGATTCGTATATACGCGGAAGTAAGGATTCATAAACGCGTCTTGAGCTTGCTCCGCAACGGCCAATCCGCTCGAAGCGACCACGACGGTCGTCGGCTGTTTGCGGATTACTTCTTCCGCATGGCTTGGACCAGACAGCACCGCAATCCGCTCGGCAGGGCGCCCAAGCTCTTCCGACAGCACGATGGTCATCCGGTTAAGCGTTTCGGTCTCGAACCCTTTTGTCGCGTGCACGCATAGTGTCGACTCGGACATATACGGAGCCGCTTGCCGGGCTACATCCCGCATGGCGGAAGACGGAGCGACAAAAAGCGCAATATCCGCCTCCGCCAAAGCCTCTTCCATGCTGGGCGTCGCCACTATAGCGGAATTTAAACGGATTTCCGGGAGGAATTTGGCATTTTCGTTCCGCGTATTGATTTCTTCGGCCTGCTGCCGGTTCCGCGTCCATAAACGTACGGTAAAGCCGTTGTCGGCCAGCACCGAAGCAAGCGCAGTCCCCCAGCTGCCCGCAACAAGGACGGCTGCGTAACGTTCGTTCCGCTCATTGCTCATGGATGCCCCACCTCACAGTCCTTTTTTTGCTCCCAGCTTGTTTTCCGTTCCTTGCGCAAGCTTGATAATGTTGGAGCGATGCCTTACGAACGCAAATACGCAGAGCACCAGGCTTACCGCAAGCTCCGGAGATTCATAGTGAATGATTCCGATCGCGATAGGCGTAAGGGCCGCGAATAAGAGCGAACCAAGCGATACGTAACGGGTCAGGGCGATAACCGCAATGGCAATGACGCCGGCGACTAAAGCCGGCAGGAAAGAGAGCGAGGCCATGACCCCGACCGTCGTGGCGATTCCTTTGCCTCCTTTAAAGCGGAACCAGACCGGCCAATTGTGTCCGACAATGGAAGCGAGGCCGCAAAGCGCCGGAACCCAGTCGTATCCGTCTGCCAGCCATCTGCCGATCCAAACCGCGAGCACCCCTTTACCAATATCCAGCAAAAATACGAGAATGCCCGGGCCTTTGCCGAGGACGCGAAGCGTATTCGTCGCCCCCGCATTGCCGCTTCCATGCTGGCGAATATCTATTCCCTTCACCCATTTGGCGACCAGAATGCTGAAGGACAACGAACCTATCAAGTAACTGACGACAACCGCGATAATGGCTAGCAGCAATGTACTCTCCCCTAATCCTCTTCAGACTTCCGTCTTGTAAACAGACGAATCGGCGTGCCTTCGAAGTCGAAGGCGGCCCGAATTTTGTTCTCTAAATACCGTTCGTACGAAAAATGCATCATATCCGGATCATTGACGAAAATAACGATCGTCGGCGGCTTCGTCGCCACCTGCGTCGCATAGTTGATGCGCAGCCGCTTTCCTTTGTCCGTCGGCGGCGGATTGATCGCAACGGCATCGGAGATGACGTCGTTAAGCAGATGCGTCTGGATTCGCATCGAATGCTGCTCCGCAACATGATTAATAACCGGCAGCAGCTTGTGCAGCCGGGATTTCGTAAGCGCCGATAAGAACACGACCGGAGCGTAGGTCATAAACAAAAAATGGTCGCGGATCGTCTGCTCGAACCGCTGCATCGTCTTGTCGTCTTTCTCCACGACGTCCCATTTGTTGACGACAAAGATGGAGGCTTTGCCCGCTTCATGGGCGTAACCGGCGATATGCTTGTCCTGATCGATAATCCCTTCCTCGCCGTTAATCAAAACAAGAACGACATCCGCCCGCTCAATCGCTTTCAAAGAACGCATGACGCTGTACTTTTCCGTCGTTTCGTATACTTTACCCCGCTTGCGCATCCCGGCCGTATCGATAAGGACATAACGCTGCCCGTCCCGTTCAAACGGCGTATCGATCGCGTCGCGCGTCGTACCCGCAACGTCGCTTACGATCACGCGTTCTTCGCCCAGCAGCGCGTTTACGAGCGACGACTTGCCGACGTTAGGCCGTCCGATCAGCGCGACTTTAATAATGTCCTCGTCGTATTCTTCGTCTTCCTGCTCGGGAAGCTTCTCGACAACCGCATCAAGCAAATCGCCGATACCCGTCCCGTGAGAACCCGAAATGGCGACCGGGGTGCCAAAGCCGAGGCTATAAAATTCATAAACGTCATCCATCCGGTTCATGTTATCGACCTTATTGACGGCAACGACAACAGGCTTGCGCGAACGGAACAGCATTTGGGCCACTTCGTCGTCCGCATGCGTCAGCCCCGCCTTGGCGTCCACCATAAAGATAATGACGTCGGCTTCCTCGATGGCAAGCTCCGCCTGGGCGCGCACTAGCCTCAATATTTGGTCTTCGCCATCGATCTCGATGCCGCCGGTGTCGATGATGCTGAACGCTCTGCCGTTCCACTCGCCGGCTCCGTATATCCGGTCACGCGTGACGCCCGGTTTATCCTCTACAATCGCAAGCCGGTCGCCGATGACCCGATTGAAAATGGTGGACTTCCCTACATTCGGGCGCCCGACGATAGCAACAACGGGTCTAGCCATAAATTTCCATTCACTCCTTCAAAAAATACTCATGACTATCATCATAACAAAAAAGCAACGACTTGGCTAACATTTCGTTAAGCGCCGTCCATATCGCCTTCGCCGTTTCTTTTTGAACCTGCTGCATAAACCGGAAGCTTGACCGCAACAGTCTTGGCGGCATAAAACAGAAGAGTTACGATCCGCGCCGCGGCAGCGGCGATCAAAAGCCCGTCCCACCAGGCATAAGAGCCCAGGCTCGCCTTGTATCCGACCGCGGTTAAAACGGCGCCGATCGCTTCCGCCCAGCAAGCCGCGAGAAAAAGCATCAGATACTGCTGTCCGGGCTTCGAGGCAAAGGCTACGGCAAGCACGCCCGCCAGCAGCGGCCCGTCCCATACCGGATGGATCCAATAAAAGACAGGGTCGGCATAATAGATTTGCTTTATGCTCCCCCAGATCATGCCGGCAATAAAGGAACAAAGGAGCAAGTATCCTGCCCTTCCGGCAGCGGGCTTTCTTCGCTCGCCCGCCGAAGCCGCAACCGCAACCGCCGCTGCCGCAGCCAGTACGCTGCCGCCGAACGAGACGGATATTCCGTCCCACTCCGCTTGTACATGTACGGGCTGCAGCGCAAAGCATGCGGCGGCCGCAAACAGCGCATAACGTTTACGGATGCCGGGGCATACCAGTTCTTCCCACCCGGTGCAAATCAATATGACGGCAACCGCAAAAATCCATAATGCGATATAACCGGGATTCATCGGACGCATCACCTCTTGACGCTCCCTATTATGCGCCAAAAGAAAGGAGCTATTCCAGGATCCATCGATCTGGAACAGCTCCGTTGAAGTTAGAAATATTGCTTTGGTTAAAACCGGCAAATTACTTCAATTTGCTCAGTTTGTCGCCGAAACGTTCCGCCAGCGTAAAGCTCATGCTTTGGTTGCTCAAGCTAACGTTAGGATTGTTCAGTTCCTCTTGTTTAGGCGCGCGGTCGCGTTGCGGTTTTTCCGCTTTCGGCGCTTGCTCCGGCGCTTCTTCAGTTTCCTTGATGCTCAAGCTTACCCGTTTCTCGGCAGGGTTGAAATCAAGAATTTTCGCTTTGACCTCTTGGCCTTCCTTCAGCACTTCGTGAGGCGTCGCGATATGACGGTGCGCGATTTGGGAAATATGAACGAGACCTTCGACTCCCGGCGCGATTTCAACGAATGCGCCGAACGATACGAGACGGCGGACCGTACCGGTCACGATGTCGCCGGTCGAGAACTGGGATGCCGCCGTTTCCCAAGGACCCGGTTGAGCCGCTTTGATGCTCAGGCTGATTTTGCCTGCTGCCGGATCAACCTTCAACACTTTCACGCGAACCGATTGACCTTCCGCTACGACATCCTTCGGATGCGCGACATGCTGCCACGACAGCTCGGATACGTGAACGAGACCGTCGATGCCGCCGATATCGACAAACGCGCCGAACGGAGTCAAACGTTGTACCGTGCCGTCGATTTCTTGGCCGACGACAAGAGATTCCATGATTCGAGTTTTGTTTTGCTCGTATTCTTCGTCCAGCACTTCTTTCGCCGACAGAATCACTTTGTTGTTCTCGCGGTCGAGTTCTTTTACCTTCACGCGAAGCGTGCGGCCTTTGTAATCGCTGAAATCTTCTACGAAATGACGCTCTACCATGGAAGCCGGAATAAAGCCGCGCACGCCTACGTCAACGACAAGGCCGCCTTTTACGACGTCGGCAACCGTTACTTCGAATACTTCACCGTTGTCGTAACGGGATTGCAATACGTCCCATGCTTTCTCGGAGTCGATTTGACGTTTGGAGAGCACAAGTCTTTCTTTCTCGTCGTCGATGCTGACGACTTTCACTTGTACTTCCTGGCCGACCGCAACCGCTTCGGAAGCGTTGTTCAATTGAACGGAAGAAAGCTCGCGGATAGGAATTACGCCGTCATATTTATATCCAATGCTTACGAAAGCTTGGTTATCTTCGAGCTTGACGATCGTGCCGGTAACGATATCGCCTTTCTTCAAAGACACTAGATTATCCATGGCTTCTTGACTTTCCTGAACATTCATTTCTTCTGACATCCTAAATAACCTCCTCGATTCATACCACAACTTTATTTAAATCCGAATGACCGGCGTTGGTCAAGCGGCATTTAAAACTTTTTCGGTTACTGCCGCCCTTCGGCGAGCTCGCGTATGCGTGTCATGACAGCTTCGGTAATTTGCCCAAGAGGATCTTCTGAATGAGGATCGATAATAGCTTTCGGATCGATTGGCTGTCCGTACGATACTTTGGTTTTGCCGAAAAGCTTGTAGCCTCCGGTAATGGCAACCGGAACGATAAGCGCGCCGCTGCGATGGGCGATCAGCGCCATTCCTTTCTTTCCGGCGCCTCCGCTGTTTCGCGAGCCTTCCGGAAATATGGCCATCGTCTTGCCCTCCTCCAGAAGGGCGATCGCCGCTTTGATCGCGTCCTTGCTCACGCCTCCGCGGTTGACCGGGAACGCTCCGAGCCTTCGGATGATCGGCCCGAGCACGGGCACTTTGAATAGCTCGATCTTGGCCATAAAGTGGACCTTCCGCTCGATCAAAATCCCGACCGTCGGAGGATCGAAATTGCTTACGTGGTTCGAAGCGAGGATCAGGGGCCCGCTCGAAGGCACGTTCTCCACACCTGCCGCCTCCAGCCTGAACAGCAAACGGTAAAGGCTGCGCAAGATGAATTTCGCTACCGGGTATAACATCAGTTTACTTCGCCTCCGCCAATTTGGTTCGGCTTAACGCAACGATTGACTGAACGACTTCCTCGATCGGCATGGAGGTGCTGTCGATGACGATCGCGTCATCCGCGCATACGAGAGGAGAAACTTCGCGTTCGGCATCCAGCCTGTCCCGTTCGGCAATCTCCTTCTCCAGCTGCTCTACCGTTACGCCTTGTTGAATTCCGCTTTCGCGGAATCTGCGGCGCGCTCGCTCCTGAACCGAAGCGGTCAAGAAAATTTTCAACTCCGCGTCCGGCAAAACGGACGTTCCGATATCCCGGCCGTCCATCACGACTCCTTTGCGATCCGCAAGCTTTCGCTGCATATCCGTCAGGACGGATCGGACCGTCTCGTTCGCCGCGACTTTCGATACGAGCAGCGTCACGTCGCGGGAACGGATTAAATCGGTTACATCCTCGTCGTTAAGAAAAACGAGCTGGCCGTTCTCTCCCGGCTGCAAACGAATGCGAACCGATTCCGTATGCTTCGCCAAAGCGGCCGCGTCACCCGGCGATATCCGGTTCCGCAAGGCGCTTAGCGTTACTGCCCGGTACATGGCCCCCGTGTCGATGTAAATATAGCCAAGCTGCTCCGCAACCTTTCGCGCCACCGTGCTTTTGCCTGCGCCGGCAGGCCCGTCGATTGCGATATTCATGCGAGAGCCGCCGCCGTCTTGCTGCCTCACTTCCTGTCGACCTCCCTTAACCACTCGGCACAGCATAAAACGACTATTCATCCTTTAACGGCATGCTGCCATTCGTAAGCGGCCGTAATAAACGTCTATGCATGATTAACCGAAACGAGGAAATATAAGGCGATTTATAAGACCAAACCTATAAAT
Source organism: Paenibacillus thailandensis (assembly GCF_042685365.1). Classification (NCBI taxonomy): domain Bacteria; kingdom Bacillati; phylum Bacillota; class Bacilli; order Caryophanales; family Paenibacillaceae; genus Paenibacillus; species Paenibacillus thailandensis. The sequence goes on from NZ_JBHUMY010000020.1 coordinate 84,606, forward strand.
TCTTATATTTCAAGAAAAAAGCAGGCTCTGCCTGCGACCGTGAAAATTATACCACACTGCGGACATAGATGCAAAACCGCGCGTACGCGAAAAGGGTCGAAAAGAAGAGACGGCGATCGCTTCCTCCGTTTACGGAAACGATGCGCCTTCCCATTTTTCGACATCGTTCACGGCATGTCTCACTTTGTCGCTTTGCAAGGCGAATTGGAATACGACCAGCATCGTCAACAACAGAGCCAGCGCCGCCAGCAGCCATCCGCTTGCCCGGTCGATCCGGCCAAGGGCGTCGCTCCTGCTGACGGGCTCCCGCTTCTTGCGCGGTTGTTTCATAACGGCATGCCACCTGCCTTCCTAAGGCTAGCATGCCAAATATTGCCGCTTTTTATTCGGCTGTGCGCTACCGGTTCCGGAAGTCGAATTGGCGCTCGAAGCAATAGCGGATAATTTTTTGCCTGTCGGAATCGCTAATCGTTGTAAACTTGGACATCACTTGCTTGCGCCCGGCTCCCATCTCGACGATCCGCACGACTTCCGAGGCGAACGGCGCATGGTCGACCGCTCCGTTCTTGTAATTCAGCAATATCCAGCAGTCAAGCCGCTGCCCGACCTGGATGTCCCGCTTCGAATCGCATAAAAAAGAAACGCCGCCGCCGACATCGTCCGTTACGGCGATAAAACGCTCCCTATTTTCCGTCAGGACGGCAAGCTCGAGCTCGGCGGGCACGCGCAAAAAATTTCTTCTTTGCACCTTCGTGATCCGCTCGGGATCCGGCTTGCGGATTTTTACCAGCCGGACCTGGTCATCGCGAAAGCCAAGAACGTGCGAATCGAAGAAATGTTTAATCCCCGTTTCGTTTATGTAATAAATGGAAAGCTCGTCGCCGAGCAGCAATTTCTTCAATCTGCCGGTAGGCTCGTGAATCGGAGTTTCGATCAGCAGCGTATCGCCTTCTGCATCGGCTATTCTCGCTTTATACTCCTTTTCCGATTCCTCCGGATTGGACGCGGCGACTCGCAGATACAACATTTGGTTAACAGTTGGCAACAAATAGGCTCCCTCCCATATCCGACATTATAGCATGTCGGCTGGAGGGGAGCCATATCGGAAATCGTCAGCCCGCCGTTATCTCTTCGATCGCTTCTTCCGTCCCGTTGTCCGCGTTAATATAAATGCGGTACGTTCCTCCATTGATTCTGCCCGTATATTCGTAGCACAGCACTTCCTTGCCCGCTTCGCCCTTGATGACGGCCATATTCTCCCGGGTTACCTCCATGTCCGGGTTCACGGACTTGCGCGCTTCTTCTTTCGACAGCTTCGGCTTCGGAATGGTCCGCTTATGATGCTCGTAAATATACTCGTTGGCATGCAAGCCCACGGCGTCGCCGTTGTCGAGCGCGATTTTGACGTTGAGCTTATCCGGATAAACGAGAACGCCGTCCTGCATGCCGACGTATGTGAACGTCCCGATATTGTCGTTCTCGTTGTAGGCGACCGGCTTCATCTCTTTAAAGCCGTGCTTATCCAGAAATGCCGCCGCCGCTTTCTCCGCTTCCTGCCTGCTTAGCTTCGAGCCTTTGACGTCGCGCGAGTTCATGAACCAGACAAGCTGGCCGCCTTTTTGCGTATAATCCATCGCGATCGCGCTGCCGGTGCGTCCTTTGCCGCCTGCCGTTACGGAAAAGGTCGCGTACGACGTCCCTTTGCCGTTCTCCGTCACGCGGATGCCGGATTGGTCGATGCCGAGAAAATTCGCGGCTTTCGCTTTGATCTCGCCGGCCGACACTTGTTTGCCGCTAAGCATATTGACGGACCGCTTCTGATACATGCTCGTGACGGAAGGCCCCCAGTCGATCTCCGGATAATAGCCGACTTTTTTATTCACCGATCGGAAGCCGTCCACGATTTTGTTCGTTTGCTTTTCCGAAGCGACGGCCATCTCCACGTCCATCCAACGCAGATTGTGAACCAATACTTGCTGCTGCATGTCCTGCAAATCTTTTGAAATTTCTTTAGAATTCGCATACAGCGTCTTCAGCGTCTTGAATTCCGATTCGGTAAGCGGCTCTTTGGTCAAATCCCGCACGGCGGTTTTATACGAAAAATTCGCGATTTTCGACAGCAGCTCTTCGGCTTTGTCGATCGGAATCATCGTCACCGGCAGCTGATCGACATCGTTTTGGGCTTGGCTCGTAATTCGCCACACGTTGACAAGGCCTTTGCGGTGGAAATTTTGCGATGTCGAATTGACCGCAAGCGTATTGCCGAGCTGTTTATGAAGCTGCTGAACGTGATAGGTTAAATCGTGGAACGCTCTCTGATACTGGTTTTCCGCTTTAATCAGTATCGAGTTTTTATCCTGGTGCTCCTGATAGCCCCAATAAGCCGCGCCCACGAACAAAATCGCAAAAACGGGAAAAAGCACTGCGCTTAATCGTTGGTACATAACACAAAAGCTCCTTTCTTGTGCAAAACCTGGTGTTAGTTTGGTTTGCCAAAAGGAGCTTTATGCATCGGTTTCGTTATTCGGTTGTTTGCAAATTTACAATCCGTAATGCTCTTCGACTTCCAGATCTTTGCTGTTGCATATGCATTGCCTGAAGCCGGTGTCGATCTTGCCGTTGTCCCTCCGGCCTCTAAGGACATACTTCTCTCCGCAAACGTTGCAGCGAATGGTTACCTTAACCCTTTCCTTATCCATCGTATCCTCCGTTAAACCGATAATCCTGTCCTGACAATCTAATATTGAGTATGGACAAACGGATTAATATTTAACCTCGTCTTCCGGAACGAGAAAGCGGAACGGCGACCTGGAAGACGCCCTTTTCATTTTGTGAAGCCCCCAGCTCCACAAAATAACCATAAACGGCACAATAATCCACATCCACTTCGTATCGTAGCTGATCATAATATAATCGTAGAAACCGTGAAGCAGCCACGGCAACGCAAAGGCGATCGCCAAATATTTGCGAGACTTCGCGCTGGGCGCAAATTTGGCTTTTCCCAAATAATAACCCATCGCGACCCCAAACAACGCATGGCCGGAAACGGGCAGAAGCGCGCGCATCATCAACGTGCCGAACGTGGCGGGCGACAGCACGGCGTACATCACGTTTTCCAGCGTGGCGAAGCCAAGCGAGATCGAAGCGGCATATACGATGCCGTCGTACGGCTCGTCGAACTCCGTATGGTTGTAGATCATATGATATAGCACGAACCACTTTACGAGCTCTTCAATCCCCGCCGATTCGACGAAAGAAAATACGACCGGCTGATCGCCGAGCCATAATTCCAGCCCGCGCTGGATGACGACGATCGGAATGACGATCAGCACGCCGAGCACGAACATGCGCATCACCATATGAATCGGCTCGGATTCATACCGGTCTTTCAAATATAAATAGGCGAGCAGCGAAATGCCCGGTGCAACCGCGGCGGTCAATATGGAGAACAGCAGCATTTCGTTCCCACCTCCTCTGTCAAACCCTTTGGGTACCACTCCATTATACAATGCGGCCCGGCAAGAGAAAAGAAAAGCATCCGGCTGACGATGACGCCTGCAGGATGCCTTCTGCCTTTAAAAATAAGTGCAAACTTCCCGAACCGCACCCGAAGCCATAATGACTTTGCCGTATTCCTCCAGCATGGCATACGTGACGGAAGTCGCTTCGCCATATTCCGCCAATACGGCAATCACCGCGTTGTTGCGCGACGATTCGATATTTGCGGGTTCCAAGACCAATATATATTTCCCATTGTACGAATAAAGCCGTCCGTCTTCGGTTAATCCGGCATTCTTCAGCTGTTTGCAAGCATCGATGACATCTTCGAAATCGCGGAACGCGTACATGACGACGTCGCTTTGCTCCATCGTCACTTCCATCTCGTAAATATCCTCGTCCGTCTCCTCGTCATCTTCGCCCAGCCGGTCTTCCGCGCCCGCGGTTACTTTCCCCCGCGTAACGATGACCACCATCCCTTGGGCAGGGAGGGCGAATACTTCCACCGCAAGCGGCCCGCCGCTGGCGTCGAATCCTAGCTCGGTATATGCCTGATCCATCATTTCGCTAAACAGCTCGTGTACTTTAGGAATTTCTCGCCACATATCATCCTTCTGGATCCCACGTTCCAGCAGGTCGTCGTACGTCAGGAAAATACGTATCTTGTCCTGACTCAGCCGCTCGATCTTCATGACAGGATCCTCCTCTGCAGCATCTGTTGTAACAGCGTATGAAATTTTTTGGAAAGATGTGAACAAATCAAACTATGTACCTATGTTACCATGTTCGTCTTCCAATTGCACTATGAACAAAAAAAAGAATCGCCGATATCGGCTTTTTACTGCCGGTTATCTGCGATTCCTCGTCATTTTCGTTTGTTGCCGGGTCATTAGTGAACGTCGGACGCCTCTTCTCGTATGCGCGATACTTCTTGCTTCAAAGCCGGATCGCTGTTTAAGATGGCTTCGATTTTATTCAAATTAGATTTTGAATTTGCTTCCGTATCGCTTGACGGCTTTGGGACGGCATCCGCAGCCTTGTCCCAGGAGCGGTTCACCCACCCCGATACGGCCCAGCCTGCCAGCCTGGAGCCCATGCCGGACACCGCTTCGGTCAGTCGCGCCGCGGCAGCCGGGCGTCTGCGGGCCCACACCATAGCCGCCGCCGCTCCGATTAATCCGCCGACGATAAATCCGCTGCGTAGCTTGAACATAAACAGCCTCCTTCGGAGTTGACTCGATTAACGTGGAGCTCTTCTATAGTCTGCTGCACAGCCGGCTTGTCATACCCGTAAAAATATTGGTAAGAAGCGAGGCGGAACGGCCTGGCGGTCGAATAGGAGTCGCTAAACGTCGGCGCATTCAGCGAATGCGGGGAAACGAAATAAGAGACAGCAAATTCAATCGCGATTGCTTTCCTTTTTCACGAACCAGATTCAGAAATGTCCCTAAAAATTGCTCCCACCTTTTTCCGATCGCCGCTTTATCCTCTCGATGCTCAAGAATAAGCGATACGCTTTGCTTTATTGCGATTTCCAGATGGGACAACGCTTGCTGCAAATGAAAATCGACCGACTTTTCTTCCATCGCTCTATTGTTCTCCTTCCATCAAAGCGATTTCCGAATCGAGCTGCTTCTTCATCCGTTCGAACTGGGCTTCCGCAATAATATCCTCCACTTCCTCCTTGGCGATTTGCAGGCAGGAGCGAACCCGGTCCACCAGAGCCGCACCCGCCTCAAGCCCGCCGGCAAGCAGCGGACGAAACGTAGTTTTGGCAATCGGCAGAAGCGTCGTTGCGGCGGCCGCAAGAGCGGCGGTCACAATAATTTTTTCAATGTTTTTTTGGATCATCGTTTAAAGCCTCCGTTCATGAGTTAGAGAAGCATTGCAACGTATTAGGCTGCGGCTCGCACGGCGCTTATTGCCGGCACATTCTCCACTGCAGCGCCTTGGTAACGCATCATGGAAACGACCGGTTTAGACAGGATGGATACGGTCACTCCGACCGCCAGCACCGGGATCCACTGCCTCATTGTTAATGGCGCGGTATGCAGAAACCGGGCTGCCGGCGGAAAATAAAGCGCAGTAAGCAGCGCAAGGCCGGAAATCCCCAAAGCGCCGAGAAGAACGCGGTCCTGTGCCCAGTCGCGGGCGCTTTGTCCGGTATCCTCTTGTCTCCACGAGAGCGTCTGAATAAGCTGACCCGCAACAAGAGTGGCGAATGCTACGCTTTTCGCGACCGCAATCGGCGCTCCGGAAGCCAGAGTCGCCCCAAACAAGCCGAGCGAACCGAAACCGAGCATAACCCCGCGCGCAACGACTTTGCGATATAGATTTCCGTCCGCAATTTCGGCTCGTTCGGTCACTCCGGTTTTTTTGCCCGGATTAACGGCAAGCACCATCGCGGGAAGGGCGTCCGTAATCAAATTCATCAGCAAAATTTGCACGGGTACAAGCGGGATGGGAAGTCCTAGCATAACGGCCGCGCTCGTCACGATAATTTCGGCCAAGTTTCCGGTTAATAAGCATCCAAGCGCCTTGCGGATATTGCCGATAATCGTTCTGCCTTCTTTTACGCCTTCGACGATGGAACCGAATTGATCCTCCTGAAGCACGATATCGGCCGCTTCTTTCGTTACTTCCGTACCTTGCTGCCCCATGGCGATGCCGATGTCCGCCTTCTTGATGGCAGGCGTATCGTTTACGCCGTCGCCCGTCATCGCAACGACATGGCCGCGGCGTTGATACGCCGAAACGATGCGAAGCTTATGCTCGGGGGTCACCCGGGCGAAAATCGAGACGTCTTCGACGACGGCCGTCAGCTCTTCGTCGGTCAGACGGTCGATCTCGTGGCCGGAGAGCACTTTTTGCGCGCCGTCGTATATGCCGATCTGCTTGGCGATCGCAAGGGCGGTAATCGGGTGATCTCCCGTAATCATGACCGTTTTGACGCCAAACGATCGAGCGCTCTTAATTCCTTCCGCGACTGCCGGTTTCGGCGGATCGACCATGCCGACGATGCCGACATAAATCAAATCCTCTTCATTCGCGCACGCTCCTTCGCCGTCATCCTCAACGGGCCGATAAGCAAAAGCGAGCACACGCAAAGCATCGGAGGAATACTGCTCGTTTAAACGCAAAATTTGGTTTTTGTGCTCCTCGTTTAAAGGAAGCAGCACGCCGTTCGCTTGATACCGGCTGCATCTCCGAAGAACGGCCTCCACCGAACCTTTCATTAGAAGGTAACAGCTGTTGTCCGAGCTGTCCTTACAGACGACGCTCATTTTTCCGGTATTGGAATCGAAAGGCTCTTCATGGCTTCTGCGCCAGCCTTGAAGGTCTGACGGCCATATCCCTTTTTTGGCCGCTAGGGTTAACAAAGCGCCTTCCGTTGGATCGCCCTTTACGATCCATCTTTCATCCTGCTTCTCCAAGCGGCTGTTGTTGCACAAGGCGCCGATTTCAAGAAGCCGTTTCAGATCGCGGTCCAGCTCCGGCTCCGCCGCACCGTCTAACGGCGATTCGGCAAGCATGCCGGCGGCAGCTTCCCGGTTCGTTTCTTGGAATTGTCCGACCGGCTCGTATCCGCTGCCGGAAACCGTCCAAGAGCGGCCTGCCGTAGCGACGGCTTTTACCGTCATTTCGTTTTGGGTGAGCGTACCGGTTTTGTCCGTACAAATAACCGTCGTCCTGCCCAATGTCTCCAAAGCGGACAGCTTTCGTACAAGCGTTTGCTTCTTCGCCATCCGGAATATGCCGGCGCTTAGCGCGATCGTAATCGTGACCGGAAGACCTTCCGGTATTGCGGAAGCGGCAAGAGCGATCGAAGTCGAGAACATCTGATTGAGCGGAATTCCCCTCATCAAACCGGTTATAAAAACGAGCGTGCCGGCGGCAAGCGCTCCCTTGACGAATTTTTTACTAATGGATGTAACCTTCTCCTGCAAAGGAGTAACCTCTTTGTCGTCCTGCTTCAGCATCGACACGAGGTGGCCCATCTCCGTTCGCATGCCCGTATCGACGACGATTCCCGTCCCTATGCCGCCGCATATACCGGTACCCAAATACAGCATATTGCTCCGTTCCGGAAGCGGACGGCCGCCTTCGACCGCGATGCCGGATTTGTCGACGGGGAGCGACTCTCCGGTAAGCGCCGCTTCGTTCACGCGCAAATTCGACGCATGCAAGACACGTATGTCTGCGGGAACGCGGTCGCCCGCCTCCAGATGAACGATATCGCCCGGAACCAACTCCAATGAGGAGATTTCCGTTTCCTTGCCTTCTCTTATCACCTTGCAGATCTGAGGTTGAAATTGGTTCAGCGACTGGACGACTTTGTCGGCTTTCCGTTCCTGAATCGTACCGATGGCTGCGTTGGCGAGCAGAATCGCCCCCATCGCGATGCCGTCAACGAACCCTCCGCTCACGAAAGCGAACGTTGCCGTCCCGAGCAAAACAAGTGTCGTAAATTCTTTGAATTGATTGAAATACGCGACCAACCAGGGCGTCGGCTGTTTGCCTTCCAGCCGGTTCATGCCGTAACGGTTCTTAAGCTCGGCTGCGCGCTCGGCGGAAAGACCGCTTCGCTGCTCGACTTGAAAGCGCTCCAGCACCTCGCTTCCTTCGACGGCATGCCATGCGAGCCCGTCCGAAGCGGCGGCGGTTTCCCGAGAAACGGCCGCATGTGCCGGATTCGAATATTCGGCTTCGCTCACTCTCTTCGAACGGGTCAAAAAAACAAGCGATAGCGCATCCGCAGCCAAATTGGCCACAGGCGCGCTAAGCGCTCCGACACAAGCCATTGCAGAACCGATCAAATTCCAGCTTTTCGTCGCTTGGAAATGTCCATTTACGGCACGATCGACATGCTTCACATACTCCGACGTTTCAAGGACGCGCGGAATTTGATCCGCCGTTATGACCGGGATGCCCGCTTCGGCTAGATACTCGTTTAACGGATTCCGTTCGAAACCCGTGACGAATAGCGCATGCTCGCCTTTTTGCCGCATATGGGCGACCCTTTCGATCATTTCGCCGGGCTGAAGCGACAGCCAGCTTGTATCAAGGCCGCACTTTCGGAGCGAGCTTTCAGATATATTCGATTTATTATGCAGTACGCCGATTTTCCAGCCTTGAGCCGTAAACGGCCGGAGCTGCTTGCCCCATTCGTTCAAAATCGCTTCTTCTTGCCGCGCGATGATCCCCAGGCACGGATCGGGACGATGGCCGGCTTTGCCGACGAACATTACTTTGAAGCCATTACGCTCCAATCGTTTCGCTTCGATTGCGTACGAATCGCATGAAATGCCGTTCTGTTGCAAATAAGCGGAGGTGCCAAGGAAAATAGACGTATCGTTCACTTTCCCTTTCAATCCGCCTTCTTCTTCGGTGACGTGAAAGGCTGACCGAATCGTCCGGCACGTTTGTTTCGCTTGTTCCCACACCTCATTCTTCCACGGGTGCTCGCTGTTTTTCATTAAAGATGCCGCATAACATATCGCTTTGTCGGCATCCTCTTCATGCGAGACCCAACGAATTCCGTCCGAATTGGCTTCATCCTCAAACATAAGAGACGCATCTTCGATAAGAAGCATATTCGTTCTGGCCAATTGGGAAAGCGAACCGTTCGAAGGCACGGTAAGATTTCGTTCTTGCGAAACGGCTTCCGCCTGCCGCCACGCATATTGGGCCGGAATCGTGGCGGGCCTTGGGTTAGCGGCGAGCAGCACGGCGATGCCTTGAAGCGGGTTGCGCGTAATCGCCCACGTCGCCGCGCCGCCGACTAACCCCCACTTGGCCGCTTTATCGCTGTAGCTTTGAATTTCCGGGGACAGCCAATTTCCGCAGCCCTCTTCAAAGGCAAGCCGGCTTCGTTTCCAGTTCAGAAATTGAAGAACGCTTAACCCGGCCAGCACGACCAGGTTTTCTCTTACTAATGCGAGCGCCAGAGTAGATGATCCTAACAATAGGTCCGAATTCCACTTCTTGTTTTGAGAGTACGTTTCGAATCCCCGTTTTAGAAACGGATACCCTGTAACGACCGACACAAGACCGGATAAATAAAAAGGAATCGGGCTGCCCGCCAGCGCAGACTGCCCCATAAACAGCCTTTTGGCCCCTAATACGGCAAGCCCCCCCATAGCGGCCGCAAGCGGGAGCGGAACCCGTTCTTTGGGAACAGGCTCGTCGAAACGCAACGGTTCTACCGGTCCAAGCTCGCAGAGGAGCTCTTTTTCCGTAACCGGTTCGGCGGAGGCTGCCGCTTCCCGTATGGCAAGGTCCATTGAAGCTTGGCCCATATCGCGGACAGCAGCGCATACGGTTCTTTCGACCTCTTGAATGGCGCGAATGATTTCCCGGGCATCCGTCTTGGACTCGTCATACTCGATCAAAGCCCGTCCCGAAACGGTACAGGGCGCAATCCGGCGAATCCCTTTAATCGCTGAGAGTCGCTCAACCAGAAAATCAACGGTATTGGGCTGTTCTTTTAGTCCGGCAATTTCGATTCGAATCCGGCCGGGCAATAACCGCAGAAATCGTTGCTTCCCAGTGGGCGCCATTATTCCAGCTCCTCGTCGTCATATCTATTAGCAAATAATATTTATCGGGCGTCCCCTTTTTATTCGGGATTATTGTACTTAATGGACTTTGCGGCATTCATGTAAGCCGATGAATAATTTATCCATTTCATGTGAAAACCTCTAATTTATATGCCAATTCAAAAGGAGGACAACGTATGCTAAAATCGCCGTTCGGCATTTTTCTTGCAGCTGCGGGAATTGTGTTGGCTGTCTCCCCCGATGCGCGAAAAGCCGCCAGGAAGCTGGCCGTCAAAGGAACCGGATGGTTCCTTGACGCAAGAGACCAAGTTGTGGGCAAGGCTTCGGAATTTCCCGAAAATATACCCAGCATTTATAACGAAAACCGCAATGCCAACAGGGGAACACTTGAATCGGGTCAACCTCATATCGATCGATAAAGGGGGTGAACAAAATGTGGCAAGAAATGTTCAAAGGCGGTTCTCTTTGGGGCGGCTTGATTTCCGGAGGAATATCCCAACTTCAGGACACCCGAAGCTTTTTTAACGGAGAAATGGAAAAATCGCGATACGCGGTTAAAACATCGGAAAACGTAACGGGCGCCATCGGCATTATGGCAGGCATCGAATACGGTGCAATGGCGGGAACTGCCGTCCTGCCGGGAGTAGGAACCGTTGTCGGTTCCGTTGTCGGCGGCTTGCTCGGCAATTCCCTCGGACGCAAGGTCGGAAACGAAGCCGGAAAAATGCTGGTCAACAATCGTTTTGCGAATAACGTTGCGCACAAAATGGAGGAAATCATCTAAAACGATATTACAATCACTCGCTTTCCTTCGGACGGCGAGTGATTGATCGGAGGTGCTTGCATGCAAGCTTCGGATAAAGGAAAGAACGTTGAGACCGTTACGGTTCGCTACAGCGCTTCATGGCACTTGATTCAAAAAGTCGGACGGCTTTTCAGCCGCAAGTAAGCGTTGCGTTCGATGAGCTGCAAATACATGAACCGCGATTTAAGTTGGCTCGAATTTAACCGTCGGGTTTTGGGGGAGGCGCAAAACGAACGTTTGCCGATCTTGGAACGCGCCAAATTTTTTTCGATTGTGTCGACCAATTTGGATGAATTTATGAGCGTACGGGCAGCCGGCATACGAAACTTATGGAAATCGGGCGTCACCGAAAAAGATTTTAGCGGTTATGCGCCTGGCGAATTGTTTAAGGCGATCGTCCAAAAAACGGAAGAGCTTGTTGCGGATCTTTACGCGGCGCTCAGTCCTTTTACAATAGAGCTTGCTTCGGGCGGGTTCGAATTCACATCTTACGACAGCTTAACGGCTATTCAAAAGGATAAAATCGACGCGTTTTTTTGCAGCCATATGCTGCCTGAGTTAAAGCCGATCATGGTGGAGGAAAAGGCCCCTTTTCCGTTAATCAAATCCAAGCGTCTTTATTTTGCCGTTGTGTTAACGGGAGAACATGCAGGCTTTCCTGAAGAAGAGACGCTGGCGTTGCTTGAAGTGCCGACGAAATGGGGGCGTTATCTGGAGCTTTCTCCAGGCGAAGAGCGCAAGCGGCAGTTCATTATGGTGGAAGAACTGTTGAAACGGCATATTCCGCTTATATTCAAAGAAGCCCAAGTAGCCGGCACATCTTTATTTCGGATTATTCGCGACGCCAACTTGTTGCTGGAGGAAAGAAAAGCGGAAGATTTGCTGCATGAGATGGAACGGAAATTGCCTAGAAGGCAACGCGGGTCCCCTGTACGTCTTGACATGGAAAAGGACGTTCATCCTTACGCTTACAACCGGCTGCGAAAGCAGATGGACATAAGCGATAATGCTGCACTTATCGATGGACCGCTTGATTTAAGCTATTGGATGAAATTTGCGATTACCGCAGCGGACGGCGAAAGGCTGTGGTACCCGGAGTATAAGCCGATCTATCCGCAAGCGTTCAAGCAACGGTCTTTCTTTTCCGTCCTATGCGAGCAAGACGTCGCGCTTTTTCACCCGTACGAATCGTTTGACGCGTTCAACGATTTTATCGAACAAGCCGCGATCGATCCAGCCGTCACGGCCGTTAAAATGACGTTATACCGCGTTAGCAAGCACTCGCGAATTACCCGGGCGCTGATCCGCGCCGCACAGAACGGAAAGCATGTTACGGTTGTCGTCGAACTTAAGGCTCGATTCGATGAAGAGCGGAACATCGCATGGGCGAAAGCGTTGGAAAAAGCGGGCTGCGAAGTGATATACGGATGGATCGGTTTAAAAATTCATGCCAAAATGACGCTCGTCGAACGGCGGGAAACGGGGGGGCCGAAACGCTATGTTCATATGTCAACGGGAAATTACAACGGGCAGACCGCCAAATTGTATACCGATATCGGTTTATTTACCGCCGAGGCCGGCATTGCCGCTGAAGTGAGCGCATTATTTGATGAAATTTCGGGATTTGTGCCGCACCGCAAGTCGAATTATTTGGCCGTCTCCCCTACGGATTTAAGGGCCAAGCTATACTCGCTTATCGATAATGAAATAAGCAGCGCGGCAGCCGGCAAGCCTGCGAAGATTATTGCCAAAATGAACTCGTTATCGGATCGGGACATCATCGATAAGCTTTACGAAGCTTCCAACGCAGGGGTTAAAATCGATTTGATCGTTCGCGGGATTTGCTGCTTATGTCCCGGCGTCTCCGGCCAAAGCGCCAACATTGCGGTCCGCAGCATCGTAGACCGCTTCCTTGAACACTCGCGCATTTTTTATTTCGAGAGCGGAGGAAACCCTCGTGTCTGGCTTTCAAGCGCGGATTGGATGACCCGAAATTTAACCCATCGGATCGAAATTATGTTCCCGATCCTCGATCCCGGTATACGGCGTACCGTTATTCGGCTGCTCCATCTTCAGTTGAAAGACAACCTGAAAGCGCACGAACTGCAAGCACATGGCGAATACCGAAAGGCTGAGCCTGCAGTCCCTTATATACGCAGCCAGTATAAGTTTTTGCCCATCCTTTATCGGACCAAAAACGCCGCGTTTCATTATTCCTTTAAAACATGGAGCGGAACGATCACCGTCCCGAAACGAATCAAAGCATCGGACTATCGTTAAATATGGCGATAATGAACGAAAAACGACCCGTCAACGGGTCGTTTTATCGTGAGTGCCATTCAGCCGCAGGATACAATCTACTGCGAATATTTGACGCCGTACCAGAAAAGTCCGGCAACCAGACACACAAACAATACGAATAATAAATTATAGTACCATTTCGCTATTTTTTGGCTGCTGGAAGGATGCTTCTGGCGGCGAGGCGGCAAAGCCTGATTCGACGTCGAGTCACTGCGCTGGCCGAACTGCCGCTCCGCCTTGTCATGCTGCTTTTTTTTTCTCGATCTCCCGAATTTCTCAACCCTGCTCATGTATTCCTCCTGAAACGAATGATGAGCCCCATAACCAAATCGACTAGAAAATGCGCGACGATCGGAGCCCATAAAGTGCCGGACTCGATATAGATCCAGCCTAGCCCGTAGCTGATGGAGAACACCAGACCCGTAGGAATCCAGTGCCTTAAATAACGGACATGGATCGCCGCAAAAATGATGCTGGTCCAATAAGGACCAAACGAATGCTGAATCGCTCCCCTGAACAGCAATTCCTCGCATACCGATACGATCAGACAAATGAGTACGATATGCCATATCGGGCGTTCGCGGAACAGCATCTCGTTTATGCCGCCGTCGTCGGACGCCTCTTCGGGCACCCATCTCGATAAAACCAAATCCGCGGCGATAACCGCCGCCGCCAGACCCGCTCCCCAAGCCAAAAAATGAAGCCCTTCCGGAAATTCCAATAGACGCAATGGATTTTGGCGCTGAAATAACAGCCAGATCAGACCGATAATAAGAGTTAGTGCTTGAGTAACGTATAAATTGATGAGAAGCAGCCTGTCGTTTAACTGGTCTGCCGTTACTTTTTGCACCCGGATTTTTCGAATGTCAAACTTTTTCATAATTTTCCGCCTGTCTTAAGGTTCGATTTGCTGCGCGGGTCGAACTTTAAATTTATTATGATATAAGGGGAGTTACAACGTTAATGGAAAAAAGACAAAACCGCATGGCCTTCATCTTCAGCATCTTGTTTATATTAACGCTTACGCTTGCGGCGGGTTCCTATTTGCTTGGCTTAAAAACGGGCATCAGCATGGCCGAAGCCGATTACGAGGCCGAAAAAGAGGGCGACGCGCAAGCAGCCGGCACTTCGCCTGCAAGTCAGCAGGACATTGCCGTTTTCTATAATAACGTATTCGTGCCTTACCGGGAATTTCAGGCCGAATGGGACAAGGTCGCCGATTCGCTGGCGCAAGGCTCGCTTGGCGACGCCAAAGCCGAATTCGCGAGACTGGCCAAGCTCGCTTCCGTCAAATACGACGAAGCCGGAAGCGTCAGCCTGCAGCACGTCAAGCTGGTCGGCGCTTCGCAAGCGGCTTACCTGCGCAGCTTGAAGCTGTTCAAGGATGCGGCGGACGACGCCGCTGCAGCCGCAAAAAAATCGAACAACGCCGAGCTTGACGCAGCCATCGCCGCTAACGCGAATTACAAGTCCGCCGTCAAACAACAGCTGCAAGGACAGCGGCTTTTCTACGGCAGCATGCTGCAGTGGTCGGCGTCCGTCGATTCGGCGATTCCTGCCGAATACGCGTATAACGCCGGCATGAAGCTTTCCGTTTGGAGCGGACTTCCGCTCGTGGTCAAAAACAAGCTTGCGGCTGATGCGCTTCAGTCCAAAAACGGACTGACCGATTACTTGCCGCAAGATTTGACCGCACGCGTCGACGAGATGATCGCGAGCGGGCAAGCCGGCAAAAGGGGGCTGGCCACGATAGGCGCCGTAATCGACCTGCTGACGGAAACGAAATCGGTTCGCAGCGGCGATTACGGCGCCGGACAGCAATACCGCGACGAACTGCTGCCGGATATTCCGCTCTTCTAACCGTTAATCGTAATCGAAGCCCCGCAGAGAAGCGATCGACGCCATGCCTCCCTCTACATTATAGAGGCCGTGCCCGAAGCCGCCGATTTCCGCCAAATATCGGCATACCGCGACGCTTCTCACGCCGTGGGCGCATACGATATACAGCGGCTTGTCGGCAGGCAGCCGATCCAGCGCGTATGGCAATGTATTCATCGGGATGTGCGTGGAGCCCGGCAGATGGTAGTAATGCCATTCCTCCGGCTCGCGCACATCGATAATTTGATCCTCTTTAATTTCTCCGCTTTCGACAAGCTCTAGCAGCTTCCGCGGCTCCACATCGTACCAGTTATCCATGGTCGAATCTCCTTGCTGTTTTTTACCTTAATCGAATATAAAGCACTCGCAATCTGTCGGAAGAACAAATGAATTTAGCGATTAAATCGACCTTTCCCGCGCTATCGTCCGTCCTCGAGGGCTTCGATTGAGATTTGCGCCTCTGAATCGCAGCCCGAAAAGCCTGTTCTCCTGTACGAATTCTAACGAAATTTTCACAAATGGGCAAGTTTCGGCATTGCAATCGACAGCTTTCATGCTATAAAATGAGATAGTCAAATGGATATGCCCCATCTTCCAACTCTTATGGTAACATGTTAAATTGGGATACAAGTAACGGCGCTGAACTGGAAAATGCCAGCAAGCGATACCCGTTACGAATTGTCATATCGGCTTGTTGAGACACGGTAAAGTGTTAAAGCGGTGGTTGATTAGAACTCTTTTCAGAGTTTTTTTCTATAAAAAAGTCCAATTCAGACAGACAAGGCGCCGAAGCCGAACCGGCTTCCGCCACCATTAGGAGGCATTCTGAACATGTTCAAAGTGTTAGTTTCGGATCCGATCAGCGATCTCGGCATCCAACAGCTTGTCGACGCTCCAGACGTAGTTGTCGACAAGAAGACCGGACTAAACGAAGACGAGCTGGTTGCGATTATCGGCGAGTACGACGCGCTGCTCGTCCGCAGCCAAACCCGCGTTACCGCGCGCATTATGGAAGCGGGCACCCGTCTTAAAGTCGTCGGCCGCGCCGGCGTTGGCGTGGACAACATCGACCTGAACGCCGCAACAACCCAAGGCATCATCGTTATTAATGCGCCTGACGGCAACACGATTACGACTTGCGAGCACACGTTCGCGATGATGATGGCCGTTGCCCGTCACATTCCGCAAGCTTACCTGAAGACGGTGGGCGGCGAATGGGACCGCAAATCGTTCCTTGGCGTCGAGCTTCGCAACAAAACGCTTGGCGTGCTCGGCATGGGCCGTATCGGCAGCGAAGTGGCGAAACGCGCCAAAGCGTTTGGCATGAACATTCTCGGTTACGATCCGTTCCTGACGGAAGAGCGGGCGGAGAAGCTCGGCGTCAAGCTGGCGACGGTCGAGGAAATCGTCCGCAACGCCGATTTTATGACGGTGCATACCCCGCTGACGCCTGAAACGCGCCATATGATCGGCCGCGCCCAATTCGAGATCATGAAGCCGGGCATGCGTATCGTCAACTGCGCCCGCGGCGGCATCATCGACGAAATGGCGCTTGTGGAAGCTGTCAATAGCGGTATCGTTGCCGGAGCTGCATTTGACGTATTCGAATCGGAACCGCCCGCTCCCGATCATCCGTTCTTGTCGAATCCGAAAATTATCGTGACGCCTCACCTTGGAGCGTCGACGGTCGAAGCCCAGGAGAACGTGGCTATCGACGTATCGGAGCAAGTGCTGCACATTTTGCGGGACGAGCCTTTTATGAACGCGGTGAACATGCCTCCGATTCCGGCCAATCTTCAAAGCAAGCTTCAGCCTTACTTCGAGCTTGGCGAGAAGCTCGGCAGCTTCGTTGCCCAATGCACGGAAGGCGCCGTTCAGGAAATCGTCGTCGGCTATTCCGGCGAGCTTGCCGAATTGGACACGCAGCCGATTACCCGTTATATCGTAAAAGGCGTATTGTCGCATCACCTTGGCTCGGAACAAGTGAACGTGGTCAATTCCCTTCACTTGGCGAAGGTGCGCGATTTGAACATCGTAACGAACAAATCCCATGCGGCGAAAGACTTTACGAACCTTGTTACCGTTTCGCTGCGCACGAAACAGGAAGAACGTACGGTTTCCGGCACGCTGCTGACCGGCTACGGACCGCGCATTGTCGCGATCGATAAATTCCCTGTCGACGTGACGCCGGAAGGCAACTTGATTTTGATTTCGCATAACGACAAGCCGGGCATTATCGGCAGCGTCGGCACGCTTCTCGGCGACAACGGCGTCAACATCGCAACGATGCAGGTAGGCCGTCAGCTAGTAGGCGGATCGGCCATTATGATTTTGCGCGTCGACAAAAGCGCGCCTAAAGAAGTGCTGGACAAAATTACTGGATTGCCTAGCTTGAATAACGCCAAAGAAATTACGCTGTAACGTTTAACGATACCGATCTTCAAAATGAAACGGCATCGGCCTTGCAAAAGGCCGGTGCCGTTTGACGTTAGAAGCACGGTCGCCTCTCCTTAAACGACTTCGAGAGAAGTTTCACTCACATGCCGTTATTCCCCGAATTGTTTCACGATAAACAAGATTACTCTTCTTTTTTCAACAAGCGGCAGCGACATTTATCGCCTTCATCGCAAGGCTAAAGCTCGCCAGTTCGACGAAATATGCACGTTGTCGAAATGTAAAAAAACGCCCCGGTTAAATCGAGGCGTTTAGAGCTGGAGCTTCGACAGGAAGCAGCAGCGTAAACGTCGTACCGACGCCAAGCTCGCTTTCCACTCGTATGCTCCCTTTATGCAATTGGACCAAATTTTGAACGATCGCAAGGCCAAGACCCGTTCCTCCGCCCGTCAGCTCGCGTTTGCGCGCTTTGTCGGCTTTGTAGAACCGCTCGAACACGTAAGGCACGTCTTCGCTCGGTATGCCTTTGCCTTCGTCGATCACCTTGATTTCTACATAGCGTGTTCCATCCGCCGTAACCCGTTTGCCGGTTATCGTAATCGACTTGCCGGCAGGCGTGTAACGGAAAGCGTTGTCGATCAAGTTCGTAAGCACCTGCTCGATCCGGTCGATATCGGCCGCCTCCACTTTAAGCGGCTCTTCCGAGAGCTCGGTGCGCAGCAGGACGCCTTGGTCTTTTGCGTATACGGCATATTTGCGGCAAACGCGGTTCACGACCGTCTTTAAATCGATCGGAAGCAGCTGGAGCTCGGTATGCCCGGCCTCCATCCGGGTCAAATCGAGCAAATCCGCGACAAGCCGCCCCATTCGCAGCGACTCGTCATGAATAATCTGCACAAGCTCCTTCCTCTCCTCCGGCGATGTGGCGATATCGTCGAGCAGCGCTTCGCTGTAGCCTTGCATCATCGACAGCGGCGTGCGGATTTCGTGCGAGATGTTCGCAAGCAAGTCGCGGCGCATTCGCTCCAGCTTATGCTCTTCGGTTACGTCCCGAATAACCGCGACGGCGCCCCGCGCTATTCCTTCCGAGCGAAGAGGCGCCATCACAAGAGACCATACGCCGCTGAGCACTTGAATTTTCTCCGAGAGCTCGCGCCCTTCCTCCATAACCGTTTCGAACGAATCGAGAAGCGGCCCCGGCACCTTAAGCGGAACGTTCCGGCCATCTTCCGGAGAACGCAAGCCCGGATCGTATTCCGACCACCTGGCGATAAGCTGCTCGCCCGGCGGATTCATCAGGATGACTTTGCCTTCGGAATCAAAGGACAAGACGGCGTCGCCGATGCTTCGGAGAATAAGGGAGAGCTGCTCCTTCTCGTGGCTTAGGTCGTGAATGAGCCGGTCGAGTTCTTCCGTCATCCGGTTAAACGTCTTCCCCAGCTCGCCGATCTCGTCGCTTGAGCTGACCTGTACCCGCATCTGATAATTGCCTTGCGCGATCGAGTCTGCGGCCTTCTTCAGCTGCAGCAGCGGCTGCTGAATGACTCTGGACAGGAAAAACGCCAGCAGCGTCGAAAGCAAAAAACCGATAATCCCGACTACGATGTACAAAAGTTGAACTTTTTTTGGCTCGGTAAAAGCGACGTCGATATATTGCAGCAGAAAGACGCCGAGAATAAGCAGAACGAACGCCACCAGCAAAATAATGGTGCCCCACAGCTTCCAAACGACGTTGTTCCAAACCATCCGGAACAATTTTTCCCCGAGCTTGACCATTTATTTCGGCACCTCAAGCTTGTAGCCGATTCCCCATACGGTCGTTATCATGGACGCAGCTTCGGGCGACACTTTGTTCAGCTTCTCGCGAAGCCGTTTGACATGCGTGTCTACCGTGCGCAAATCGCCGAAAAACTCGTAGTTCCATACGTCCTTCAGCAGTTCTTCGCGCGAGAACACCTTGTCCGGCGATACCGCCAAGTAATGCAGCAGCTCGTATTCCTTCGGCGTAAGGCTGACCTCCTGCCCGCCCGCCGTTACACGATGGGCGTCATGCTCGATCACAAGATGAGGAAATACGATATTATTGCTCGAGTTCGCTTCCTTGGACAAATAAGCGGTTGCCGAGGAGCGGCGCAAAATCGCCTTGACGCGGTAAATGACCTCGCGCGGGCTAAACGGCTTCACGACATAGTCGTCCGCGCCGACCTCAAAGCCTTGAACGCGGTTCATTTCTTCCCCTTTGGCCGTCAGCATGATCACCGGAGTCGCCTTCACCTGGCGCAGCCGCGAACACACCTCGATGCCGTCTATTCCCGGCAGCATCACGTCGAGCAGAATAAGCTCGTAATCCTGGCCGGTTGCCATCCGAAGCGCCGTTTCTCCGTCTTCCGCTTCGTCGATCAAATAACCTTCCTTCTCCAAATACATTTTAAGCAGCCGGCGAATTCTCTCCTCATCGTCAACGACCAGAATACGGCTGTCGAATTCCGTCATATTACATGCTCCTTCCCGAAAACCGCCCGAATCGGGGCGGCTTTCACCTTACAACTATTCTTTCTCTATTATACACCAGCGTAGGAATGCAATCCCGCTATAATCAAATTAACGCCGATCAGCGTAAACAAGACGATCACGAAACCGATGACGGACAGCCACGCGGACCGTTTGCCGTGCCAGCCGCGCGACAGCCGGAAATGAAGATATGCG
This sequence comes from Paenibacillus thailandensis, assembly GCF_042685365.1. NCBI lineage: Bacteria > Bacillati > Bacillota > Bacilli > Caryophanales > Paenibacillaceae > Paenibacillus > Paenibacillus thailandensis. The sequence continues at coordinate 104,748 of NZ_JBHUMY010000020.1, forward strand.
CTGTAATATAGCCATGTGATGAGCGCCCATACTTCTTTCGGGTCCCAGCCCCAGAACCGTCCCCACGCCTTCTCTGCCCAGATCATCGCGAATACGAGCGCGCCGAGCGTAAACACCGGAAACCCGATCGCGATCGCCCGGTAGCTGATCTCGTCCAAATCCTCGGCTTCGATCCCTTTCGTAAGCGGGTGGATGACCGCGCCGAGAGGCTTCCGAAATACAAGACGAAGCAGCAGGTACAGGATGGAGCCGGCGATAACGGACCATATAACCGTGTTCAGCTTGCGTCCGGCGTTTACGCCGTTCATCCACGACGGAGCCTCGAACAGCCCGTCCTTCATCCCGAGAAACGAATCGATATGGACCGGCTGGCTATTAAAAGGCTTCGCAATAGGAGGAAGCGTATAATCGACCGTAGCCGAAGACGTTTGCTCCGCGCCCTGGCTGTCGATCGTCACCTTCTCCTGAACGAATTGGGCTTCGTAGCCTGCGCCCTTGAACGCAAACACGACGACAATAAATCCGACCACCAGAACGATGGAATAAAGGCAAAATTCTAGCCAGAATTGCTCCCTCTTCTGCGCCTTCGTCGTTCCTTCGAAATCGATGACGGAAGCGAGATACAGCAGCCCCGCCGCAAAGCTGACGGCAAAAAAAGCTTCGCCCAGCGCCGCCGTCGTCACATGCACCTTCAGCCAATTGGATTGCAGCGCCGGAATAAGCGGCTGAACCTCTGACGGAAATACGGAGGCGTAACCGATTATGATGACGACAAGCGGAAGCGTAAACATGCCGAGCAGCGGCTTACGATAGATGAGATAAACGATAACGAAAGCGATCATAATGGCCATGGCCAGAAACGTCATAAACTCGTACATGTTGCTGGTCGGAATTTGCCCGCTGCCGATCCAGCGCGTAAAGAAAAAGGTCAGGTGCAGCGCAAGCCCGAGACATGCGGCGATAAACGAAATTTTGCTCCACCGCTTCTCATGTGCAAGGGGCTCCCGGTTGCTCCATCTTTTGCCGGCGATCGCAATGACGAAAAACATGAACGAAAAGCAATATAGAAAAAATGCGACAAGAAACGCATTGCTGCTAAATTCAATCACGCTTTGTTCCCTCCGTTATCGAGCGTCTTCGGATCGACGGTGATGCCCGTTCTCTTCAATGCCGCCGCCACTTCCGAGCGCAAGCCGTACCAGTTTTTGTTCGTGTGCGCCCCGAGCGACAACACGCCGTCGTCGATGCGGAGCCAAATGCGGCGGTGATGCCAATAAGCCCCCATCAGAAGGCCGATCATCGAGACGATGGCGCCCACCCATACGTAGTTCAAAGCGCGGTCGACGCGCACGTTCAGATAAGTGGAGGCTTCGGAGAAACGGACGTTTTCCATTCCTTCCACCTTGATCTCCAGCTTGTCCGCCAAAGCGCCGTTAATCCGGTCTTGACCGAATTTCACTTTGTCCTTCTCCATCGGGAAATACATGTACGGCTCGCCGCCTTCGGCAAGGCCGGGACCGCTAACCATGAACACAAATGCCGGAGCTTTCGGGTCCCTCCCCAGCGTTGTCGGCTCGCCTTTGTCGTTCAGCGCGAATTCCATAAAATTAGCCCGCAGAGTCAGCTTATACGGACCCACTTCGTATTCGAGCGGAGCATCCTTCATCGGCAGCTCGAACGGGCCGTAGCTTTGGCCGGTTTGCTTGTCGATAACGACGGGGCTGACCGCTTGCAGGCGCGGCGTCAAATCGTAATCGTATTGAAACAGCTTCAGACCTTTGTAGCGAAGCGGGCTGTTTACGGTAATGTCGTGCCGCTCTACTTCCTTCAGCTCGGGCTCGGCGAGAGGGTCGCCGCAGTTCGCCGTACATTCGTACAGAACCGCCTTCGTTTCGTAGCGCTTCGCGCGAACCTGGCCTTTCAGTTCCTCCGGCAGCTCTTCGTCTTTGTAATATTCGACGGTAAATTTCTCGTTTTTGACATAATACTTCGTGCCTTCGATCGGAACCGTTTCGCCGTCCGGAATCGTTACGTAGCTGTCCATTTGCCAGCCCGGGATGCTTCGTGCCAAGATGGCCAAAAGAAACAAAATCAGCCCGATATGATTGATGTAAGGGCCCCAGCGGCTGAACCGGTTTTTCTCCGCAAGCAGCGCATCCCCGTCCGTATGAACCCGGTAGCGCTTACGCTTAAGCGCATGGGCAAAAGACTGGATCCATTCATCCGGCTTCGCTTCCAGCGGAGCGACGTAAACCGTTTTTTGCCGGCGGATGAACTGCAGATGCTTTCGGATTTGCTGTTTGCTGAGCGCCCTATACAGCGGAAGAACGCGGTCGAGACTGCAAACGACAAGAGAAGTCCCGATCATGACGAGCAGCGTAATGAACCACCAGGATTCGTAAGTACGGGATAAACCAAGCGCGTAATAAATTTGCCCCGGAACGCCGTAAGTTTCTTTATAGTAGGCCGCAAAATCGGCATCGCGGACAAACGTGTTTTCCTGCGGATAGATCGTACCCAGCGTAGCCAAAATAAGCGTAATGAGAATCAGATAAATGGCTACCTTTACGGAAGAGAAAAAATTCCAGATCCGGTCGATCCAGTTCGGATTGCTTTTCTGGGAACGCCTTGCCGCCCCGTCGTACCGCATCTCAAGCGGCATGGACGAGCCGGCATCGTCCGTGAGCGGCTTGCCGCAGCTTTCGCATAATACGGTTCCGACGTAATTCTGGTGCCCGCAATCGCATTTCGTATTATGTACCAAGGACACTTACGGAAACCTCCTAGTCCAGACTGTTGATATACACGGCCCGCTACGCCGCAAGCAAACGTTCGATCCTCTCGTCGATATCCTGCTGCGTCATGCCGCCTACTTTGATTTCCATAATGGTGCCGTCGGCCTTCACGAAAAAAGTGGTCGGATACGAACGAAGGCCGTAGCTTCTCTCCGTCTTCCGGTCAACGTCCCGCAATATCGGATAAGTCAGGTTGAATTGACGAACGAAGTTGTTGACCGTAAGCGTATCCTCGCTTAAATTGATCGCCAGAATGGTCAGTCCCCGGTCTTTCCACTTGTTGTATTGCTGCTCGAACTCCGGCATCTCCTCCACGCAAGGCGGACAGAACGAACCCCAGAAGTTGATGACGACGGGTTTGCCGGCGTAATCGGACAGACGGTGCACGTTGCCTTCCAAATCCACCAGATTGAATTCGTTTGGCTTGCCGCCGACCTTCGGAACGGAATTGCCGCCGGACGCGAACAAGGTTGTCCCGACAGCGTAGCCTCCGATCAACAGCACGGCCAGCAGTATTGCAATTTGAACCGGTTTGCGCGACGCTTTCATTCCTTAATCCACCACCTTGATGTAAGAAAACCTCAGCCGAGGTTTTTCGAAGATGAAGGACCGCCTTTTGAGGTCCGCTTTTGACTCGTCTTGGCTGTTACTTCCATTATAACGAAAATTCGACGGCAAATGCCGCCGAGTCGATTCGCTATTTATGAATATTATGTGACTTAAGCGCCATGTTGCGCAGTTCTTTCACTTCCGCCTCCGTCAAGTGGCGGTATTTGCCGCGCGGCAGCGGAGCGAGCGGAAGCTCCCCGAAGCGGATCCGCTTCAGCTTAAGCACCGGATGTTTAATCGCATCGAACATGCGGCGCACCTGCCGGTTTCTTCCTTCATAAATCGTAATGCTGATCGTCGCCTGATTTTTGTCCGTGTCGACATCCGCGTATTCCACTTCGGCCGGAGCCGTCATGCCGTCCTCCAGCTCAATGCCGTTCTGGAGCTTCTCCAGCGAGCTGCCGTGCGGAATGCCTTTCACCGTTGCCAGATAGGTCTTCGGCACATGGTGGCTCGGATGCGTAAGCAGGTTGGCGAATTCGCCGTCGTTCGTCAGCAGCAACAGGCCTTCGGTATCGTAATCGAGCCGTCCGACCGGATATACCCGCTCCTTGATGCCGGGCAAATAATCGGTCACCACTTTGCGCCCTTGCGGATCGGTCGCGCTCGTAATGACGCCTTTCGGTTTATTCAGCATCAGATACAGCTTCTTCTCGCCTTTAATCCGTTTGCCGTTCACGGTAATGACGTCCGCCGCCGGGTCCGCTTTCGCGCCTAGCTCGGTTACCTTCACGCCGTTCACTTCGACAAGGCCGGCCGTAATCATCTCTTCGCATTTTCTGCGGGAAGCCACTCCCGCTTGCGCCAATATTTTCTGTAATCGTTCCACTCGGGTTCACCTCAACCTCCATCATAACGATATGGAGCGAAAAGCACAAGTTCGGTCACTCGAAGATGAACATGCATATCACGATCGCCGCGATAAACCCGACCAAATCCGAGAACAGACCCACCTTAAGCGCGTAACGGGTTCGGCGGATGCCGACCGCGCCGAAATAAACGGTCAGCACGTACAGCGTCGTGTCCGTGCTGCCCTGGATCGTGGAAGCAATGCGCCCGATCAGCGAATCGGGCCCGTAATTTTGGATCAAATCGGCCGTAAAAGCAAGCGAGCCGGCGCCCGTTAACGGACGCAAAATCGCGAGCGGCAGCACTTCGCTCGGAACGCCGATCGCTTCGAACAACGGCTTCGCCCAGCCAAGCAGCATATCCATCGCTCCCGACGCTCTGAACATGCTGATGGCAACCATCATGCCGACCAGCGACGGAATGATGTTAATGGCCGTGCCGAAGCCGTCTTTCGCGCCGTCGAGAAACGTTTCGTAAACCGGTATTTTCCGAAAAGCCGCATATAAAGGAATAAATACGATAACTGCGGGAATAAGCCACGCGGAAAGCTTCATAAACCAGTCATACACCTTGTCCACCTCCGGCGGAAAAGATGCCGGACGCAGCTCCGCGCTTGGCCGTGTTAGGCTTGCCCCCGGCGTTCGGGTTGACGCCGCCCGGCGGCCGGCGCTTCCGGTACCATAGATCGGCGGCAATCGCCGCTCCGGTCGCGATAGCGGTCGCAAGTAGCGTCGTCCCGACGATTTCCGCCGGGTTCGCCGAGCCGTATTTCATGCGGATCGCAATCAATGTCGTCGGAATGATCGTTATGCTTGACGTATTTAAAGCGAGCAGCGTGCACATGGCGGGCGTCGCGACGTTTTTGTCCGGGTTAAGCTTCTGAAGCTCCTGCATCGCCTTAATTCCCATCGGCGTGGCCGCGTTGCCGAGCCCGAACAGATTGGCGCTTAGATTGCTCATAATATATCCAAGCGCCGGATGGCCTTCGGGCACGTCCGGAAACAGCCTGCGCACAAAAGGGCCCAGCAGCTTGGCCAGCTTCGCCAGCAGCCCGGCGTCCTCGGCGATCCGCATAAGTCCGAGCCACAGCACCATAATGCTGATCAAGCCGAAGCTGATCGTCACGCCCGATTCGGCCCCTTGGAACGCCGCTTGGGTAATTTCGTCCATTCGCCCGTTGTATGCAGCTGCCGCTACGCTGGCCACAATCATAAACAACCAAATCCAATTCACCATCGACAAACCGCCTCCCCCAGCGATTTATTGCTAGTCCCCTTTAAACAGCGCGGACCATGCTTTCGCCATCTCGGACAAAAATCCGCCTCCGGCCGCTTTTTTGTAATCGGCCCATGCCTCCTCCGTCATCGGCTTGCGCTCCGGCAGCTTAAGTCTTGCGCTTCCGGCGTCGACAAGCGGAACGGCACCGATTTTCGCGCCGTTCAAATACCATTCGAGCGCGCCCCTTTCTCCCAGGGCGCTTTGAACCGAATCGGCCTTAACGTATACCGCCTTGTATCGGACTTGATCCTTTTCGGACTCCGCAAGCGGATAACGGAAAGCTTGTCCGGCAACGTACGAAGTGCCTTCGATTACCGCTCCTTTATCGGTAAGCTGCGTCAGCTTGAAGTGAGCAAATCCCCAGTCCAGCAGCCTCATATGATCGTTCCAATCGTCCCCGTCGTTAAGCGTCACGGCCGCCAGCTGCTGGCCGTTGCGGGTGGCCGAGCTGACGAGACAGCGGAACGCTTTTTTCGTATAGCCCGTTTTAACGCCGTCCGCCCCTTCATACAGCCGGAGCATTTTGTTTTTGTTTTTCCATTTGTAATCCCATGGATCGTAAGGGTTCGGCGCCGTCTTGACGTCGGTCGCGACGATTTTGGCGAACACGGGATTTTTGAGCGCGTATGCGGTCAGCTTGGCCAAATCGTTGGCTGACGAATAATGCCCGTCGTCATCGAGCCCGTGCGGATTCATAAATTGCGTGTTGGTTAATCCCAAATACGCCGCTTTCTCATTCATGAGCGCCACGAAGCCTTCCTCCGAACCGCCGACATGCTCCGCGATCGCGGTCGCCGCATCGTTGCCCGAGCGAAGCATCAAGCCGTATAACATATCGAGCAGCTTCATTTCTTCCCCCAGCCGCAAATAGATGGAGGATCCTTCGCGGCCCGCGGCCCGCTTTCCGGTTTTGACCATGCTGGACAATTTCCCGTGCTCGATCGCGACAATCGCGGTCATGATTTTGGTCAGGCTGGCAATCCGCATCGGAGTATCTCCGTTATCGCTGTACAACAGCCTGCCGGACGTGACGTCGATGAGCGCCGACGCTTCGGCGTGCGTGGAAATAGCCGGAGGATTGTCGTCCCCGGTTTGCTGCGAAGCGTGAAGATTGCTTGTCCGGATGCAAAGCAATGTGACGGTTATGCATAAACCGAGTCGCAAAAGCCGATACGCTAACATGTTCGTTATACTGCTCCTCCCTTGTAAACGGCTTTTTATAGTTTATGCCGATTTGGATTCGGTTAGACGCCTCTGTCCGCAAAAAAGAACAAATCCCCCAAAAGTGACCCGAAGCTCTGCAGCGAATTCCGATTACTTTTGGAGGAGCCCCCCTCCACCGGAAAAATTTCCAATGACAAAGAAAAAACCGCCCTTCGAGGGCGGCTATACGTACCGGTCGGGTACCGTCTCGTCCGGAATGAACGTTCCGGTTGTTACCGTCGTGTTGTTGTTGCGCATCATCGATTGAATTTTTTCGAATACTTGCGGTGCCGAGTCGATAACGCGCTCGATCAGATGCGTTTGATTGTCCAGAGGCACTACTTTGACGCCATGCGTGCCTACGACAAGAAATGCGATCGGCGTAATGGACACGCCGCCGCCGCTGCCGCCGCCGAACGGAGGCTGTGCGGCTGCATGGTTCGTTTCCCCGGGAATATGACCGGCGGATTGGCCGTCATAACGAATATCGCTGCCGCCTGCAACGAACCCGAACCCGACTTTGCTTATCGGCATGATCACGCTGCCGTCGGGCGTTTGGACCGGGTCGCCGACGATCGTATTGACGTCGACCATTTCTTTGATATTTTCCATGGCCGTCTGCATAAGACCTTGTATTGGATGCTCTTGCATTTGTCCTACCTCCTGCTTCCGTTGAAAATAAGCGATAAGCCGTGCGTTAACGCTAATAGATTGCTCATCTTCCGGGAGGACTATGTATCCCAACATTACGGGGACGGCTGAGGATTCAGCATGCTTTGCAGCTTTTTGATGCTGGTCTTTGACTTTTTCAGCCGGGCGGCGAGCTGCAAGCCGATCGCGACGGCGTCCCATAAGGAAAGTTTGGCCGTGCATAACCAATCCGTGCGAAAGGAAGCTTGCTGATAATCGGGCTGGACGCTCATTTCCGGCTCGGTTTTCAGCCGCACCAGCTGCGACAGAAATCCGAGCAAGGAGGTTTTGACCGACCATACCGCCCCCGTCGTCATCGCGGTCCACATCGCGTCGCCCGCTCCGACCGTGGTATGCCATCGCCATTCGACAATGTCGACGCGCTTAAGCGCCCTGCGCAGCCAAAGCTCCAAATGACGGAACAGCTGCAGCAGCGTTCCCCAATTTTGCAAAGCCGAATCGATGCTGCCTTTGTCGATATCGTCCTTATTTTGTTCGAACGCATGTTTCCACGGCAGATCGCTTTCCGACTCTTCCCGCACCGTCACGAACAATCCGCCGAGTTTCATCATCGGCACCCGAAACCGGTAACGAACCAGGCCGAACAGCGCTTTAACCTTCAAGCTGATCTCGTCGTTATTGCCGACGCCTTGCCTGCTGATATGCGCGTTAAGCTTAATCGGCGACAAGACAAGGGTGAGAATAAGCATAAAAAAAAGGCCTCCCGCTGCTATCCAACCGTAAGAGGCAGGGAACATTTAAGTTTCCTCCGTTTCCTGTTGCTGGTTGAATATAGTATGGCTTGGCCTTGTTTTCTCATGCATGATGCCGGCGTTAACCGGTCTCTTCGTTCGGCTCGGGAACCGGCGTGAACTCGTCCAGCGTAAGCTGCCGCTCGTCCAGCCGTTCGAACAGCATTTGCGTTTGTTCCTCCAGCGCGTCCTCGACGCTCACATGTCCCGGATCGGGCAGCGCCTTCAAGCTGGAGAGCCCGAAATAATCGAGAAACGACTTGGTCGTACCGTACAAGATCGGTCTGCCGATCGCTTCCGCCCGCCCGACCTCTTCGATCAAATCCTTTGCGACCAGCGAAGCGATCGCCCGGTCGCTTTTGACCCCGCGGATTTCCTCGATGTCGATTCGGGTAATGGGCTGACGGTAAGCGATAATGGACAACGTCTCGAGCGCCGCCTGCGACAAATGCGACCTCGTCGGCGAATAAGCCATCCGCTCGAAATACGGCGCATGCTCCGGATGCGTCGTCAGCTTGTAAGCCCCGGCGACCTCCGCCAGTTGAATTCCCCGACCTTCCCGGTCCAGATCGCGATGAAGATCGTAGATCAAATCCGCCACCAGATCGGCGTCCAGCTCCAATATATCGGCCAATTGCCGTTTCGTAAGGCCTTCTTCGCCGGCCATAAACAGCAACCCTTCAATAATCGATTTCAGCTTCGAGTAATCCATTCTCCGTCATTTCCCCTCTCCAATGAATGACGATATCGTCAAACAATTGATGCTGGAAGCAGCGTATATGTCTCATCTTCATCAGCTCCAGTATGGCCAGAAAGGTGACGACAATCTCGTGCTTGTTCATATTTTCCCGAATGAGCCGGGAGAATCGAACCGTTTCGTATTGCTTAAGAACCTCCACAATGTCCCGTATCCGATCCTTCACCGATATTTCGTCCCGCTGCACGGTGGCGACGATCGTCCGCCTTGCCGCCCTGCGCAGCGCCTTCTGAAACGCGGCGATCAGATCGCTGATATGTATGCCTTCAACCGGGTTGACCGGGGCTTCTTTCATATAAGGGGTCAAATCTTCGGGCTCGCGCATGTAAACGAGACTGCGCGTCAGCTCCCTTTCCTTCAGCTGCTCGGCAATCTGCTTGAATTTCCTGTATTCGATCAGCCTTTGAATAAGCTCGTCCCGCGGGTCGAGCTCCTCGCTCTCATCGGTCCACTCGTCCATGAAATCGTCCTCGAACACCGGAGGCTTCGGCAGCAGCTGCTTGCTTTTGATGGAAAGCAGCGTTGCGGCCATCACGAGAAACTCGCTCGTGACGTCAAGCTCCAGCTCTTTCATGGCGTCCAAATATTCCATGTATTGATCGGTAATCTCGTGGATTGAAATATCCTGTATGTCAATTTCGGATTTATCGATTAAATGGAGCAATAAATCAAGCGGTCCTTCAAAAGAATCCAGCTTGTAAAGCACCGTCATCCTTATTCCTCCTGCCTGTCTCATCAAACCCCGCCCCATAATATTACCCGATAACCTCGTTTAAGGTAAAGCCCCCTTCCCGGGACGGAAAGGGGGCTTTCGGAACTTGCAGAGGATGATCCGGGACTTAAGCCCGAAGCTGCTTGACCAAATTCGCCATCTCGATTGCGGAAACGGCCGCTTCGTAGCCTTTGTTGCCCGCCTTCGTTCCGGCGCGCTCGATCGCTTGCTCGATCGAGTCGACCGTCAGGACGCCGAAGATGGTCGGAACGCCCGTTTTCATTCCTACGGCCGCAACGTTTTTGGCCGCTTCGTTGCACACGTAGTCGAAGTGCGGCGTCGATCCCCGGATAACGGCGCCCAGCGTAATAACCGCGTCGTATTTGCCGCTTTCCGCCATTTTTTGCGCGATTAACGGAATTTCGAAAGCGCCCGGCACCCAGGCGACCTCGACGTCGCCTTCCGCTGCGCCGTGCCGCGTGAACGCGTCAAGCGCCCCGCTAAGCAGCCTTGAAGAAATAAACTCGTTAAATCGTCCGACGACGACTCCATATTTCAATCCCGACGATACTAAATGTCCTTCGTATACATGTGGCATGATTTACATCTCCTTAATGTTTTGTGAGGATTTGCTTCTTCGTATTGGCATCGAACAAAACTTGCTTCGGAAGCTTTCGCTTAGTTTTGTGAGGATTTGCTTCTTCGTATTGGCATCGAACAAAACTTGCTTCGGAAGCTTTCGCTTAGTTTTGTGAGCATTGCTTCATCGTATTGACTTCGAACAAAACTTGCTTCGGAAGCTTTCGCTTAAGCATCCTTATTCAAAATGCAGCATATGGCCGAGCTTGGATTGTTTCGTCCGCAAATAGCGGTCGTTGTCCTTGTTCGATTGCATTTGGATCGGCACGCGCTCCGTCACCTGAATGCCGTACCCTTCCAAGCCTTTTATTTTGCGAGGATTATTCGTCAGAAGGCGCATCTTGCAGATGCCCAGATCCTTCAAAATTTGCGCTCCGATGCCGTAATCCCGCAAGTCGTCCGGAAAGCCCAGCTTCAAGTTGGCATCGACCGTATCCAGCCCCTGTTCCTGCAGCACGTACGCTTTCAGCTTATTGATCAAGCCGATTCCGCGTCCTTCCTGACGCATATAAAGCAATACGCCTTGCCCGGCCTCATCGATTTGCCGCAGGGCGGCTTCAAGCTGCGGTCCGCAGTCGCACCGGTGGGAATGGAAGACGTCTCCCGTCAAGCATTCCGAATGGACGCGGACCAGTACGGCGTCGTCCGGATTCCATTCGCCTTTGACAAGCGCGACATGCTCCTTGCCGTCGACGTCGTTCGTATAGGCAATGGCCCGGAAATCGCCGAAGTCGGTCGGCAGCGAGACGTCGACGGCGCGGTGCACCAGCTTCTCCTTGGCGCTGCGGTACTGAATCAGCTCCTGAATCGTAATGAGCTTTAAATTGTGCTTCTCTTTAAATTCCAGCAGGTCGGGCAGACGCGCCATCGTGCCGTCTTCCTTGACGATTTCGCATATGACGCCGGCAGGCGCCGACCCGGCCAACCGCGCCAGATCGACCGCCGCTTCCGTATGGCCGGCGCGGCGCAATACGCCGCCGTCCTTGGCGATTAGCGGAAACATATGGCCGGGCCTGCGGAAATCCGACGGCCTTGCCGCCGGATCGATAAACGATTTTACCGTCAGCGACCTTTCGTGTGCGGAAATGCCGGTCGTCGTGGAGACGTGGTCGACGGATATCGTGAACGCCGTCCCGTGATAGTCCGTATTCCGATTCACCATCGGAGGCAAATCCAGCTGCGCGGCTCGCTCCTGCGTAATCGGAACGCATACGAGCCCCCGCCCTTCCGTAATCATAAAGTTGATTACTTCCGGAGTGGCGAATTCGGCCAGCGCAACCAAATCCCCTTCGTTCTCGCGGTCTTCGTCGTCGACGACAATAACGGGTTTGCCCGCCTTCAGATCGGCTACCGCTTCATCTATCGTGTTAAAGCTCATGTTAATTCCCCTCCTTTAACGGCTTCTGACTCATGAATCTAAGGATTTTACAGAAACCCGTTTTCCGCCAAAAAGCTTGTCGTTAACCCGCCGCGGCGCGCAGCGGGCGTCTCATCCTTAAACCGCAGCAGATGATCGACGTATTTGCCGATGACGTCGCATTCGATGTTGACCGTATCCCCCGGCTTTTTGTGCTGCAAAGCGGTTTCCGCAAGCGTGTGCGGAATGATCGATACCCGAAAGCCGTCGCCTTCCGTATCTACGACGGTCAAGCTGATGCCGTCGATCGTAATCGATCCTTTCGGGATGACGTAGCGGAGCGATTCCGAAGAGCTCAGCCTTAGCGAAAACACGACCGCGTTCGCATCCGTTTCCCTTCCCGTAATAACGGCCGTCCCGTCGCAATGACCTTGTACGATATGACCGCCGAAACGGCCGTTTGCCGGCATGGCCCGTTCCAGGTTTAGCGGCGAACCGGGACGCTGCTGCTGCAGGTTCGTCTTGCGGAACGTTTCCGGCATGACGTCGGCCGTAAAGGAAGTCCGGTCGTAGGAGATGACGGTCAGGCATACGCCGTTAACCGCAATGCTGTCGCCGATCGCCACCCCTTCGAGCACTTTGGAAGCCTCAACCGTCAGCACAAGCGCTTCGCCTTGGCGGAACACTTTCCTCAAGCGGCCGACTTCCTCGATAAGTCCGGTAAACATAACCTCACGCCCCTTTAATGCCTATTGTTTCCGATTTGCCGGATAACCGGTCACGCAAATGTCTTCGCCGGCCATTTCGACGGATACTCTCTCCAATCGGACGGCATCCGCCATCCGCTCGAATCCTTCGAACGTAAACGTGCCGGGAGCTTCCTGGCCGCCGATAATTTTCGCCGCGTAATACAAAACGATTTTGTCGATCAATCCCGCTTCCAGCATTGCGCCGTTCAGCTTGCCGCCGCCTTCGAGCAGGATCGAGCCGATCTCCATCTCCCCAAGCTTCTTCATCGCCTCGGGAAGATCGACCTGACCGCCGGAGCCGCAAATCACGACCTCGACGCCGGCGGCTTCAAGAGCTCGGCGCTTATCGGGATCGGCGCTTTCCGCGGCAAGAACGACCGTCCTTGCCGAACGGTCCGTGACGACCCGGGCTTCCAGCGGCAGCCGAAGCCGCGAATCGACGATAATCCGCACCGGGTCGATCGCGTCGACCGATGCCCGCGTCGTCAGCTGCGGATCGTCGGCCAGCACCGTGCCGATGCCGACCATGATGCCTTCGTGCTGATGCCGAAGCGTGTGAACCTGCTCGCGGGCCGCCGCGCCGGTGACCCAGCGGCTGTCGCCGGTGCGCGAGGCGATTTTACCGTCCAGCGTGCTGGCCGTTTTTAAAGTGACGAACGGCAGCTTCGTCGTTATATATTTATTGAACTTCTCGTTCATGAGCGTCGACTGCTCCCCGAGCAGGCCGACCGTAACGTCGATGCCCTCCTCGCGCAGCCGCGCGATGCCCCGGCCGGCAACAAGCGGATTCGGATCCTGGGCGGCTACGACGACGCGCCGCACCTTCGCCTCGATCAGCCGCTCGCAGCAAGGCGGGGTTTTGCCGTAATGGCTGCATGGCTCCAGCGTCACGTAAGCGGTCGCGCCTTCGGCTTCCTCCCCGGCCATCCGGAGCGCATGCACTTCCGCATGTCCGGTGCCCCGTTTCAAATGCGTTCCGACGCCGACGATCCGTCCTTCCCTTACGATGACGCAGCCGACAACCGGATTGATGCCGGTCTGGCCTTGCGCTTTGCGGGCAAGCTCAAGCGCGAGGTTCATATAATATTCGTCGTTCAAAATATCCATATAGACGCAAAAATCCCCCCTTCGGCAGCAGCTTGCCAACGGGGGGGATCTATCAGAGCTTCTTCGGCGCACCGCCAAACAAGGCTATCCGTTCCGATTCGCATGAAGAAGCGGAACGAAGAACCGGCCGTTCGAAAGCCGACTCAAATAAAGGAGCAGCTCTAACAAGCTCCTTACTCCGGCAGGTGCGGCATATCCGTCGACGACAAGCACGACATAAATGTGAAACCATTCACATCCATACCAGAACGAACGGCTATGCGTATTCCGAAAAGCTTCTCCTTCTCCCATCCAGACTATACTGTCGGTCCCGGAATTGCACCGGGTCCACCGTTCCGCTTCTTCTTCGATGCATTGTTGCGTTCGAATCGAAGCGGCCCGGGTCACGGACTGACGGACTCGCGCTTGCGGCCGGTTGTCCGGTTCGCAAGCGACATGTCCGATCACCGCCGGTTGGGAATTTCACCCGACCCCGAAGGCAGCTTTATCATTTGACTTGTTATCAATGGTGTTCCTACCAACTGTTTCTGACAAGAACACATTAACTTTGAATGAAATGTTACCACTGAAGAAACGAAAAAGCAAGAATATATAATCCTGCTTTTTTAACTTTACTTTTCATTTCCCCTCTCATCCTTCGTTAAAAGCGTCTCTTCTCCATGATTTGCCGCGGGGGCCGCCTGGTGCGTCTGTATTTATTTTTTCGGTACTTTCCGCCATCATGCTCCCGGTTCCATGTTTCAACAAAGTGCATTAATCACCAACTTTTGAGAAATACTTTGTTCATTCCAAGGAAATGAGGTTATAAATGAATGACTCAGGATACTGCTCTTGAAAAGCTAAGAGAACTAAAGAAAACATTTACAAACGAGTCGTTTGATTATTGGGGGCATTTTTCAAATGCAGGTACTTGGCAATTTTGGGTCAACATTGCTTTTCTTGTCCTTCCTTTAATAGCCTTGTATTTTCTAATTGATAAGAAAAAGGCTTTGTTAATTGGCTTTTTCGGATTTAATGTCCACGTATGGTTTACAAATATCGACCAATTTGGAGTTCTTCGCGGACTATGGAACTATCCTTATTACGTTATCCCATTTACGCCGGTTAGTTTTGTTTTGGATGTCTCCCTTGTTCCCGTTGTGTACATGCTTGTATATCAATGGACAATAAATAACAACAAAAACCGGTACCTTTATTTGACCCTTGTTTCTGCCTTCCTTGCTTTCATTTTCAAGCCCATACTCACATGGCTCGATTTGTTCAGAATGTATGAATGGATGAACTTTGTCTATTTGTTCTGCGGTTACTTAATTCTGATGCTTATCTCAATTTGGATTACCGCCTTCTTTTTACACCTCCAGAAATCTGTAGCGCAGCGATAATCCTTGCTTACCCCAATTCCCTGTCGAATCCGTGAATAAAAAAGCCGCCAAAAACCGAGTTATAGCAAGGTTTTTGGCGGCTTCTTCGCCTCAGGGAAGTTATTCCGATCCCGAAGGCAGCTGTTACAATGCTTTTGTAAACAAGTAACGAAAAGGCTGCTTACAAAAGTCTACTTTTCGAAACGTAATTCTTAAGCGATATGCTCGTCCGATGGACATTCGCCGCGACTTAAGCTTCGTATACTTCGACCTTTTCCATTTTCGTGCCGTTTCTGAACGTATCGACATGCTCCATGCCTTTTGCCACTTTGCCGAATACGGTATGTTGTCCGTCCAGGTGCGGCTGAGGCTGGTAGCAAATATAAAACTGGCTGCCGCCCGTATTGCGTCCGGCGTGCGCCATCGCAAGCGTGCCGCGTTCGTGCTTGTTCGGATTGATTTCGCAATTGATCGTGTAGCCGGGACCGCCGGTGCCGTTGCCGACCGGGCAGCCGCCTTGCGCCACAAAGCCCGGAATAACGCGATGGAACGTCAGACCGTTATAAAATCCGCTGTTCGCCAGCTTCTCGAAGTTAGCCACCGTATTAGGCGCGTCCGCTTCGAACAGGTCCAAAATGACTTCTCCGCCGCCTTCGAGCGTAATTTTTGCTTGTTTTGCCATAATCGCATCTACCTTTCGTATCCATATTGACGATCAAGCCGACAGTTACGTTGTCCTTGGGGAAGGACAGACGGTCTTCGGCGAGATTCAAAAAAGCCAGCCCCGCCTACAAGTAGACAGCATGGCTGGCTTTTTTCAAGGTCCGGTAAACTATACGTTACCAAAAAACACCCTTACTTCGCAACTCCGGTTTTGCTCAGACGCGCCGGAATCACGTCGTTGCATACGATGTTGTCCAGCGACTCGCGCTTTACGACAAGATCGGCTTCGCCGTTTTGAACGAATACGACGGCCGGACGACGGATCCGGTTATAGTTGCTCGCCATCGCGTAGTTGTAAGCGCCCGTGCAAAATACGGCAAGCAGGTCGCCCGGATTCGCCTTCGGAAGCTCCAGGTCCCAGATCAGCATATCGCCGCTTTCGCAGCATTTGCCGGCGATCGATACCGTTTCTTCGGCCGGCTCGTTCGCACGGTTCGCGAGGACGGCTTCGTATTTCGATTGATACAGTGCAGGACGCGGGTTATCCGTCATGCCGCCGTCGACGGCCACATATTTGCGGACGCCCGGAATATTTTTGCTCGTGCCGACCGTATAGAGCGTCGTGCCGGCGTCGCCGACCATGCTGCGGCCCGGCTCTACCCAAATTTCAGGCAGCGGATATTCCGCGGCCGTAAAGTTTGTAACAACCGCATCCGTAATCGCGCCGACATATTCGGCGATCGGAAGCGGCTTGTCTCCTTCGACGTAACGAATGCCGAAGCCCCCGCCGAGATTCACCACGCTGAACGTCAAGCCAAGCTCCGCGCGAACGGAAACGGCGAACTGCGCTACTTTGTCCACCGCCATCCGGAAGCCTTCCACCTCGAAAATTTGCGAGCCGATATGGGAGTGTACGCCCAAAACGACGAGGTTCGGAAGTTTCATCGCTTCCTCGATCGCTTGACGCGCAGCTCCGTTGCCGATGTCGAAGCCGAACTTCGAATCTTGCTGGCCCGTCGAGATGTAATCGTGCGTATGCGCCTCGACGCCCGGCGTCACGCGCAGCAGGATGTTGACTTTTTTGCCTTTGTCGCCGGCAAGCGCGTTAAGCAGCTGCAGCTCCACGAAGTTGTCCACGACAAAGCAGCCGATGCCCGCATCCAGCGCCATGTTGATTTCGTCGGGCGTCTTGTTATTGCCATGGAAGTGAATGCGCTCGACCGGAAAACCGGCTTGCAGAGCGGTGTACAGCTCGCCGTCCGAGACGACGTCAAGCGACAGCCCTTCCTGTTCGGCGATGGCGCACATCGCCATCACGCTGAACGCTTTGCTCGCGTAAGCGACCTGAAACTTCAAGCCGGAAGCTTTGAAAGCTTCCACATATTCGCGGGCCCGCTGGCGGACCAGCGCTTCGTCCACGATATAGAGCGGCGTGCCGAATTTTTGGGCCAGATCGGTCACGTCGTTGCCGCCAATTTCCAAATGGCCTAGTTCGTTTATTTTGCTCGTTCCATGCAAGAACATCTATAATTCCCCTCGCTTTATCGGCGGAGAAGGCAGGACATGTCCAAAAGCCCGGGCCGCCTGGATAGAATAATATCATTTGCATCTATAGCATCAGTATATAATATTCTATCCGCGAGAGATATGGATAAATTAGCAATAGATTTGTATTTTGCGGTCACTCCGGGTCAGGCATTTTTTCCAGCTGCTGAGGCCGCAAGTTATTGGGACGGCGCTTATTCCGAAGTACCGGAACGCGGAACAAAATATTGGCGCACCCGTTCATGTCGAACGGGATGAAAGGCCACATGTAGGGCCGGTTAAACGAACGGTTCAAGCACAGCAGGATCATGATGCACGTGAACGTAATAACGAGCCCCGGAACCTTGAAAAAAGCGACCGCGACGATAAGAAGCAGCCGGACCAGCCGGTTGGCGAGCCCAAGCTCGTAGCTCGGCGTCGCGAACATGCCGATCGCCGCAACCGCCATATACAAGATAACCTCGTTAACGAACACGCCCGTCTTGACCGCGATATCTCCGATCAGAATGGCGGCGACGAGAGACATGGCCGTAGCCAGCGGCGTCGGCGTATGGACCGAAGCCATGCGCATCAGATCGACGCCAAGCTCCGCGATCAGAAACTGGACGACAAGCGGCAGCTTGCCCGTCTCCTGCGGACCGACAAAGCCGAGCCAGCCGGGCTTGTATTCCGGATGCATGACGAAAAGCAGCCATAGCGGCAGCATAAACAGCGAAGCGAATATTCCAAGGAAGCGAACCCACCGGAGATAGGTGCCCATAAACGGCGTCTGCCGGTTCTCTTCGGCATGCTGGACTAGATCGAAAAACGTCGTCGGCAGAATCATGACGCTCGGCGACGTATCGACAAGCACGATGACGGAGCCTTCGAGCAGATGCGACGACACGACGTCCGGACGTTCCGAGTAGCGCACGTTCGGAAACGGGTTCCAGCCCAGCCTGAACGTCGCTTCCTCCAGCTGCTTGTCCGCCAGCGGCAAGCCGTCCAGCTGGACCGCCTTAATTTTGTCCTTGATCGACTCCAGCAGCTCCTTATCGACCAGATCGTCGATGTACGCGACGCATATATCCGTCTGCGTTCTTTCGCCGACCCGGATCAGCTCGTAACGGAGCATCGGATCGCGGAGCCTTCTCCGGATCAGGGATACGTTGACCATAAGCGTCTCCGTAAAGCCGTCGCGGCTTCCGCGAACGACCCTTTCGATGGACGGCTCCTCCGGTCCTCTGGCCGGAAAGCTTTTGGCGTCGATTATGATCGCATAAGGCTCCCCATCAATGAAAAAAGCGGTGTCTCCGGCCATGACGCTCGTCAGCATCTTGTTCCAGTCCGGCTGTTCGCTTGCTTGCGCCGCCGGTACGAATTCGTTGAAAAAAGCTTTAAAGGCGTCCCCGGACACATTGTCCGGATGCAGGAACGTAAGCCGCTTAATCATCCCGCTCAAAATCTGATTGCTCGTCAAGCCGTTCATATAAAAAAACGCCGTTCTTCGTTCGCCGAACGTCATCTCGCGGACGACGATGTCGAAGCTGACGCCAAGGCCGATTTCTTTCCTCAGCCGCTCAAGCACCTTGTCGATATCGTCCGGAATCGGGTGCAGCCCCTCGTCCTCGGCCTTCGACGTGTTTGCCGTCACTTGGCCGGTTATCATCCCTTTTTTGCCGCCGTCCCGGCGTTCGCCGGTTCGATCGCCTTCCGGCAGCCCGGACCGACCGTACTCCTCGCTTCGCCTGTATTCCTCTCGGCGGCCGTATTCCTCTCGGCGGCCGAACTCGCCCGTGCCGGACTCTTCGAATTCCCGCTGTCCGCGGTTCATCGCAACGAAGTCCTCAAGCATTCCATCCTGCCCGCTTTTACCGTATCGATCGCGATCCTCGTAATTGTTCGGCATCTGCCTTCACCCCGCTGTATAATCTTTTTGGATGCTTTCACCATTGGAACCAAAGCCAATCAAACAAAGACCCCGCGAGCTTGCCGAGCACCATGGCCATAACCAATCCGACGGTGTACTTGGACAGATGCAGACGTTTGGCCATAATCGGGAGCACGTTCATGACCTCCGTAAGCGCGGCCGCAAGCATGCCGACAAACACACCGTCCAACAGCCCAGGCAAAATAAGCGGCCAAGTATCCGGCAGCCCGAACCGCCATTCGAAAAAATCGGCCGCCGTCCAATACAGCGATCCGCATACGACCGCCGTCTCGAACCAGACGGCTTTCCTGAACGCGTTCCCAAGCTGGGCAAGACGGGGGATGAGGTCAAACACGATGAGCAGCGCCACCGACGCGCTGCCGACGGCGAGACCGCCCGAAAACCCCAACACGGCCACGAACAGATTGGGAACCCAGTCAGCCATGAGCGTCCTCTTCCCCGCTGCCGTTCTTTTTGCTCATTTCCTCGGCAATCACGTATGCGTTAAGATTTTCCTGGTACGTATACAGCTCGACCTCGAGCGGATTAGGCTCTTCGTTAAACTTTTTGCGGAACAGATGGTTGAAAAAAACGGCCATCCCGAGCCCGATTCCGACGGAATACGGGATTTGAAACCATAGCGGATGATCGACCCGCTTGCCGGTAATAAGCTCGACGAGCCGGATTTGAACCTCCTTCATGCTGACGTCCGTATGAAAGTTCATAATCGCGAGCCCCGCCCCGAAAAAAAGAAGCAGCCATGCGGCCGCGAGCACGAGGATGCGGGGCTTCGGCGGCTTGCCCGAAACGATAATGAGCACCTGCGGTTCGCCGAACGTCTCGATGGTCAGCTCCGGCGAGTGCTGCTTGATGGCTTTGACGATATGCAAAATGTCGAGAACCGCCCGGTTCCCTTCCCCGGCATGATGGCGATACACCTGCATTTCCTTCATGGCCTGCTCCGTCTCTTCGTTGTCCGCCAGCAGCCTGGCGATCATCCCGAGCGTCACGGTTCTGTCCGGCCGAATAACCACTTTTTTCTTCAGACGCAGATAGAGGACCGGCTTGCTCGCATTCTCCATCTCTCATCATCCTTTTGAATTTCCTTGCGGCCGCGAAGCCGCTTGGGCCGCCAGCCATTTCCTCCTTAGTATGCTTAATTTTGACCCGCCTCATCCCTATCGCTTCGCCTCTTCTCCGAGTTCGTCAGCTTTCAAAAACATGCCTTACCGGGCAAATTCGATTAACCCGTTCTCGCGCAAGAAAGCCAAAAAGACCAGCCGCCTCATTGGGCGATCTGGTCTTTGATGGACTGCAATATTTTTTTCTCCAGTCTTGAAACCTGAACCTGGGATATGCCGAGGCGGCTGGCGACCTCCGATTGGGTTTTGTCCCGGTAATACCGCAAATAAACGATGAGCCGCTCGCGCTCGTTAAGCCCTTCGATCGCCTCGACCAGCGCAAGCTTGTCGAACCACCGCTCCTGCGAATCGTCCGCAATCTGGTCCATCAGCGTGATCGGATCGCCGTCGTTTTCGAACACCGTTTCGTGAATGGAAGCGGGAGGCTTGTTCGCCTCCTGGGCGAATACGACATCCTCCGGCGAAATGCCCAGTCTGTCGGCCACTTCCTTGACGGTAGGCAGACGTCCGAGCGTCTTCGACAGCTCGTCTTTCATTTTGCGGACACGGTTGGCCGTCTCCTTGAGCGACCGGCTCACTTTAAGCGTGCCGTCGTCCCGGAGAAACCGCTGGATTTCGCCGATGATCATCGGAACGGCATACGTCGAAAATTTCACGTCATACGACAAGTCGAACTTGTCGACCGACTTCAGCAGGCCGATGCAGCCGATCTGAAACAGATCCTCCGGCTCGTAGCCCCGGTTGATGAACCGCTGCACGACCGACCAAACGAGCCTGATATTGCACTGCACCAGCGTATCGCGGGCGATCGTGTCGCCCGATTGGCTCAAAGCGATCAGCCGCTTAACCTCCGCGTCGTCCAAATACGGCTGAGCCGTTTGTTTCAAGTCAACGTCCATGGGCTCACCTCAGCCGCTAATTGTACAGCGCTTTCTTCGATTCGATTCGTTTCATCATCGACACCCTCGTTCCGCCGCTCAGCTCGCTGACCACGTCGAACTGATCCATGAAATTTTCCATAATGGTAAAGCCCATGCCCGAGCGCTCCAGCTCCGGCTTCGAAGTGTAGAGCGGCTGTCTGGCCAGCTCGAGATCCTCGATTCCTTTGCCTTTGTCGCTAACGACGACCGATACGGCGTCTCCGTCGATGCAGGCTTCGATCGTAACAACGCCTTCCGGGTTGCCGTCGTAGCCGTGAATGATGGCGTTCGTGACCGCTTCGGACACCGCCGTTTTCAAATCGTTAAGCTCGTCCATCGTCGGATCAAGCTGGGATACGAAAGCCGCTACCGCAATCCGCGCAAACGCCTCGTTCTCCGAACGGGCGCTGAAGGATAAGGTCATTTCGTTGCGCTCGCTCATGATACCACCTCCAAACTGGAAATTGCCGCTCTTTCATTGTCGTAAATATCCAAAATTTTAAACAACCCGGACATTTCCAGAAGCCGGTGAACGTTCGCGTTCACGCCGCAGACGACCATCTTGCCGCCCCTGCTTTTCACTTGCTTGTAGCGCCCGAGAATGACGCCGAGGCCCGAGCTGTCCATAAACTGCAAGCTCTCCAGGTTCAAAATGATATGGCTGCTTGTCCCTCTCATGATCGCTTCCTCCGTTTTATAGCGGACGATATCTGCCGTATGATGGTCCAGCTCTCCATACAGGCGGACGATAAGCACGTTGCGGTAATGCTCCAATTCCAATTGCAGGCTCATAGCGGCTTGTTCACTCCTTCGCTCGTCTATTGATCTGGATTGAACTAGCATTTCTCTTTCGCTTTGCGCTTTTCCTGCTCCGCGACAAAACTAGAAGAAGCCGGCTAATAGTTGACAAAAAAACCGCGGCCGGACGACATCATCCGATGTCGCCGGCGAGAAGCGGCGAATGATCCCGATTACGAAAACAGCCCGCCCAGCGATCGCTTCACCATCGTCCATAACCCCGCTTTGGCGATATCTTCCGGAGCCTCCAGCGGAAATTGCTTCACTTGCTGATTGCCTTGATAGACGACCAGAGTGCCGATTTTCTGGCCTTTGGCGACCGGGGCTTTCAACGTTGCGTCCAGCTTCAGCTCGTACCGGATCTCCTTCGTATCCGTGCCCTTGCGAAGAAGGATGCCGTACGATTCGCCGGCGACAAGCGGCAGCGTCCGGACTGCGCCTTTCTCGATCTTCACCTCGCCGATCGTATCACCCGGCTTGAAAATGGGATAATTCATATATTGCGCGAACGAATAATCGAACATTTGCGTTACTTCGGCGTTTCTCGTCTTCGTGTTGGGCTCTCCCATCACGACCGCGATAACGCGGAATCCGTCCCGCTTGGCCGTAGCGGTCAAGCAATATTTCGCTTCCGACGTATAACCGGTTTTCAGACCGTCGGCACCGCTGTAGAAGCGGACCAGCTTGTTCGTGTTCACGAGCCAGAACGGCTTCTCGGACGTTTTGCGCAAATGGTCCTGATACAAGCCCGTAAATTTCGTAATTTCCTCATACTTCAACAGTTCGCGGCTCATCACCGCAATGTCGTGCGCGGAAGTGTAATGATCGGCGGCGGGCAAGCCGTTGCAATTGACGAAATGCGTGTCTTTAAGGCCCAGCTCCCGCGCTTTCGCGTTCATCATCTCGACGAATTGCTGCTCGGTTCCCGCAATTTTTTCGGCCATCGCCACCGAGGCGTCGTTGCCCGATGCAAGAGCGATCCCTTTCAGAAGCTCCTCTACGGTCATTTCTTCGCCGGGCTCCAAAAAAATTTGCGACCCGCCCATCGAGGAAGCGTATTCGCTTGCCGTCACTTTATCCGACATTTTGATTTTGCCGCTTTCAATCGACTCCATGATCAGCAGCATCGTCATCACTTTCGTAATGCTGGCCGGCGGCAGCTTGTCGTGGCTGTTTTTCTCGAAAATAACCGTGCCCGTATCCGCATCGATCAGAATGGCAGAACGGGCGGATGCCGCCAGATTCGGAGAAGCGGGCGATTCCTTCGCGGGTGCCTCGCCGGGCGCTGCGATCGCATGCCCCGAATCCGCGGCCGGAACGAGCCCCATCGCAATGACGGCTGCAGCTAACAGTAGCTTGAACATTCTCATAGTACAGGTATCCTCCTAAGTCTGTTTGGCCCCTCCTTCCGCGAGAAAGGAGCCGCAAATCGGCTATAGTTCCTTCCCATTGTCGGCTTGTTTGAAGAAAAATATTCCATGCGCGCTTCTCCGTTTACAAAAAAACACCGCGTTTACGGAACGCTTATTCAAAAAGCGAACCGCAAACAACGGTGTGTCGAATTTATGCGATTATCGGGTTATGGTGCGCGTTAATGAGAAAACCTCTACCCGAGGCCATTCAAGGATGCGAAGGCCGCGTTCAGACGAAACGGTTCACGCCGCTTGCCGTTACGACCGAAAGAACAAGCGGCCGCAGGGCAGGCTTCTCCGCCTGGATGACATAAGACGCTCGCACCTTTTCCATAACGTCTTCGAAGCCGGACGGCGTACGGACGTGCATGACGGCGATCGTTTCGCCGATCTTGACCGGATCTCCGGCCTTCTTCCGCAGCGTCAATCCGACGCCGTAATCGATGGCGTCGTCCTTCGCCGCCCGGCCGGCGCCGAGCAGCATCGCCGCATGGCCGAGACGCTCCGCATCGATTGAAGCGACATAGCCTTGGGCGTCGGCCGCAACCTCCACTTCATAGAACGCTTGAGGCAGCTTTGTCGGATCGTCCGCGACGGTGGCGTCTCCGCCCTGCGCGGCGACGAAAGCCTTGAACTTCTCAAGCGCTTCGCCGCTTGCAAGCTTACTCTTCAAGAACTCCTTCGCTTCGTCCACGGACGCCGATACACCGCCCAATACGGCCATATGGGCCCCCAGCGTCAAACATAACGAAGTTAAATCTTCCGGCCCGATTCCTTGAAGCGTCTCGATCGCTTCCTGCACTTCGAGGGCGTTGCCGATCCGATAGCCCAAAGGCTGATCCATGTCGCTGATGATCGCGGCCGTCTGCCGGCCGACCTCCGTTCCGATCCGAACCATCGCTTGCGCCAGCTTTTCCGCTTCGGCGGCGGTTTTCATGAACGCCCCGCTGCCGGCTTTGACGTCCAGCACGATCGCATCCGCGCCGGCGGCGATTTTTTTGCTCATCACGGAGCTGGCAATTAGCGGAATGGACTCTACCGTTGCCGTCACGTCCCGCAGCGCGTACAGCTTCTTATCCGCCGGAGCCAGATTGCCGCTCTGGCCGATAACCGAGATGCCGATTTCGCTCACCTGCGCAAGGAACGCTTCCCGCTGCAGCTCGGCGCGGAAACCCGGTATCGATTCGAGCTTGTCGATCGTACCGCCGGTATGTCCAAGCCCCCGGCCGGACATTTTGGCTACGGGAACGCCCGCCGCGGCGACAAGAGGCGCGACGATCAACGTCGTTTTGTCCCCTACGCCCCCCGTGCTGTGCTTGTCGACCTTGATGCCGGGAATAGGCGACAGATCGACCTGATCGCCGGACCGGGCCATCGCCAGCGTCAGCGAAGCCGTTTCCGCCGGCGTCATCCCGCGAAAAAGGACCGCCATCGCAAAAGCAGACATTTGGTAATCGGGAATGTCGCCCCTGCAATAGCCGTCCGTCAAAAAAGCCAATTCATCATGGGAAAGTTCGGCACCGTCCCTTTTTTTAGCTATAAGATCAACCGCTCTCAACTTGAGATCCACTCCGTTCGTCGCTCATTTTTCCCGTGCAAGCGCAAGCTCTTCTTGTACCCGGACGATCAGAACGTCCAGCGACTGGCTTAGCTGCAGCACCTCGCAATGCAGAAAATCCTCTTTATCCAGCGCCGTTTCGACCATTTGCAGCCGTAAGTTTTCCATTTCCAACATCAACCGCTTGTCCACTTCTCTCCCACTCCGCATCTTTCAGTTATCATAGACATTATACGACGGTGATTGGAAAAAAACTGTCATAATGAGTCGAGCCGTTTGTTACAGTTTTGTTACAACGAAAATCTGCGGGATGGGAGACGCAGCTTTATGTCGTAATTGTCCGGAGTTCGGGCAAAAAGCTCGTTCCGTTATCCGGGAGCCGAACGCCGAAATTGTCGGCGATCGTCGCGCCGACGTCCGAGAACGTCGCTCTTGTCGCAAGGCGCCCCGTCCGCTTAAACGACGGGCTGTACAGCAGAATCGGAACGTATTCCCGCGTATGGTCGGTTCCGTGGTGTACCGGGTCGTTGCCGTGATCGGCCGTTACGACGATCAGATCGTCCGGCCCGGCAAGCCGTTCCAGCTCGGGAACGGCGCGGTCGAATTCCTCCAGTGCGGCGGCGTAGCCTTCCGGATCGCGCCGGTGCCCGTACAAGGAGTCGAAATCGACCAAGTTCACGAACAACAGCCCGCTAAATGGCGTTTGCAGCTTTTGCAGCGTTTTGTCGATGCCGTCTGAATTGCTAGTAGTCGACACCGCTTCCGTAATGCCTTCGCCGTCGAAAATGTCGTTGATTTTGCCGACGGCAATCGTATCGAACCCTTGATCGGACAACGCGTTCAGCACCGTCGGAGCCGGCGGCTTCAGCGCGTAATCGTGCCGGTTCGGCGTCCGCTTGAAGGCTCCCGGCGTGCCTATATACGGCCGTGCGATAACGCGTCCTACCGAGTACCGGCTGTCCAGCGTCAGCTCCCGCGCGATGCGGCAAGCCGCGTAAAGCTCCTCCAGCGGAATGACGTCTTCGTGGGCGGCGATTTGGAACACGCTGTCCGCCGACGTGTACACGATCCACGCCCCCGATTCCATCTGCTGAGGTCCAAGCTCGTCCAGGATGGCGGTTCCGCTGGCCGCTTTATTGCCGATGACGCTCCGGCCGGTGCGCTTCTCGAACTCCTCGATCAACT
This sequence comes from Paenibacillus thailandensis, assembly GCF_042685365.1. Taxonomy (NCBI): domain Bacteria; kingdom Bacillati; phylum Bacillota; class Bacilli; order Caryophanales; family Paenibacillaceae; genus Paenibacillus; species Paenibacillus thailandensis. The sequence continues at coordinate 130,738 of NZ_JBHUMY010000020.1, forward strand.
CCTGCGGAAAACCGTTCGGGAATGTCCGGAACGGCACCTTGATGTGCAGCCCCATCAATTCCCAATGGCCCGTCATCGTGTCTTTGCCGGCCGACGCTTCGGCCATTTTGCCGTAACATGCGGCGGACGGTTCCTCCGGCTGCGGCCAGCCGCCGAGCGGCGCGATGCGGTCAAGCCCCCATCTTCTCAGATGGGGGAGCCGGATACCGGGCACCCGATCGACAATATGGCCCAGCGTATGGGCTCCCGCGTCGCCGAACGAGGCGGCATCCGGCAGCTCGCCGATGCCGACGCTGTCCAATACGATTACGGTAATGCGTCGAAATGGAGATGGCATATGTCCTTGCTCCTTCGTAATGTAAGCTTATGCGCGCGGGTGAGCGTTATTGTAAACTTCTTTCATCCGGAGTTTCGTGACGCGGCTGTAGCGCTGCGTCGTCGAAATGTCCGCATGGCCAAGCAGCTCCTGCACGGAACGCAAATCCGCCCCTCCTTCTATCAAATGAGCGGCAAACGAATGACGCAGCGTATGCGGCGTAATTTCGGTTCCGATGCCCGCTTCTTTGGCCGTCTTTTTTATAACTTTCCAGAAACCTTGCCGTGTCATTCTCGTCCCGAGATGATTGAGAAACAGCGCTTTTTCGCCGTTCGGATCCTTGCACAGCCGCTCTCTTGCCCCGGTCATGTAATCCGACAACGCAGCCTCCGCCATTTTGCCGAACGGAATGAGCCGTTCCTTCCCGCCGCTTCCCAAGCAGCGGATAATGCCGAGCTGCAGATTGACGCTGTCCACGTCGAGCATAATCAGCTCGGAGACGCGTATGCCCGTCGCGTACAGCAGCTCAAGCATCGCTTTGTCGCGTTTGCCCGCCGGGGTCGACGGATCGGGGGCGTCCAGCAGCGCAAATACCGATTCGACCGGAAGGACGCTTGGCGGCTTCGCCTCCAGCTTGGGCGCTTCGATCGCGATCGTCGGGTCTTGCGTAATGACGCCCTGCAAAGCGAGAAAGTGATAGAAGTTCCGGATCGTCACGATATGCCGCGTCAAAGTCGAAGGCTTGCGCCCGCTTTCCTTCAGCGTCAGCACGTATCGCGCAATATGGTGGCGCTCCGCCCGCGACGGGTCGTGGATTTGCTCCCCGGCTAAAAAAGCGGCGTACGCGGCCAAATCCCGCTCGTACGAAAGGAGCGTATTGCGGGCGAGCGACTTTTCCGCACGTAAATAGTGGATAAACGATTGATAGTGGTCTGTCATAACGGTCCTTTCGTTAACCGCATCGGAAAATATATTCTGTACAGAGCGTTCGTACTGAAAATTTCGATCGGCATAAAAACCTGCCGCTAATCGCGACTGTACTTCTCGAATTCGCTTCGATTGAGGTTCGGAATATGTTGATATTCAACATGCGGTTCTTCTTCTCCTGCTGCGAGCCGAAGGTTTGTTACTCTCCGTACCAATAAAACCAACGGAGCCGATCCGCCATCGAGCCGTTCTCCGGCGTATCCGATTCCGGCTTCAGCACTTTTACGGCATGCCCTTTCGGCTCCCGATAAGGATGAATCGGCGTTATCGCCTCCCTAAGCAGCCGGTAGCCGCCGGATGCTACCAGAAGCAAGACGAGAAAGAGAAGCATAAACACGATCCGAGGTACCCAGCGGCGCAATGAGAAGATCATTCGCACCAGCCCCTTTCCGACAACGGCTGACGGCCGTCTTGTCCCTATCAATTTATGAATAGGGCAAGTCGAATATGCGAATAGCGGCTGCGGACGGCGCATGTGCGCCGAACTTCGCTCCAGCCAAGCCGGCGGCTGCGGCTTAGTCGTTTGGCTAAAGCGCCAAACGTTTTAACCCAATAACAACAGCAGCGGCCCCGCCGTCCGTTCGGACGTCAGAAGCCGCTGTTTCACGTTCATCGTTATTCGGTTTCGCCCGGATGGTCCTTGTTCTGGCAACGGCTGCATACCCCTTGAAAATCAAGGCGGTGATCCGTCACCGTAAAGCCGAATTCCTTCTCCAGGCGCTCTTCAAGAGGCAATAGCCAGTCATCCTTAATTTCGTCCATCGCTCCGCATTCGGTACAAATCAAATGATGATGATGATGCTTGGAGCTGTCCGTCCGCAAATCAAAGCGGGCTACGCCGTCGCCGAAATTGATTTTCTCCACGACGTGCATCTCATTCAGCAGCTCGAGCGTGCGGTAAACGGTTGCAAGCCCGATTTCCGGCGCTTTCTCCTTCACGAGCATAAACACGTCTTCGGCGCTTAAATGATCGTCTTCGTTCTCCAATAAAACACGAACGGTTGCTTCTCGCTGCGGGGTCAGCTTGTAGCCCTGCGACTGCAACTGCTGTTTGATTTTCTCGATTCGGGCTTCCATGTTTTCCCCCTTGCCGCATGTCTGTCCCTTCACGCGCAAATTCCCCTCTATTATAGGAGAATCCAAGCGAAGAAGTCAAACGATGCGGGCTGCCGCTAGGAGGAAGCAAACATCGGCGCAACCCAACCGATCAAGACGGGGGAGACGTACGTCTCAAGCAAAGCGGCGCCGGCCAGCAACGCCAGCATTATCGCGGTGGAAGCCGTAAACGATATAAGCTGCGGAGCAAGAGGCCCTCTTTGGCGCAGCAGCCGGTTGTTGACGACGTATAACGAAAAAGAAAGGGAAGCGACGCTCGCCATCAGAATGGCCGGAACCGTAATCAGATTCGGCGGAGCGACGGACACGAGCGACAGCAGCACGCCTTTCCACGAATGCTCGCTTACGAGCGTGCCGACGGCGAAGCCGACGAGCGCGCCTTTCAAAAAATCGAGCGCCAGCACAAACGGGACGCCGACCACCGTCACTCCGAGCACCCAAACGAGCAGCAGCCATTTGCCGTGGAACAGCAGGCGGCTCCAGAAAGCGTCCGAATCCCCCGCCGCCGCGGCATTCGAGCCGAATTGCCCGATATAACGGGCGACCTCGTCGGCCAGATCCTCCTGCTGCTCCAGCGTTAAAGCATGTACCATCAAGCCTCCGAAGACGGCTCCCACAACAAACAATACGGCTACGAAAATGAGTAGCGTCACATTATACGATTGCGGCATCGGTCGCATCGGCTGTCTCTCCTTCTGATTTCCGCTTCACGAAGGACTTAATACTCGTCCTCATGTGCCATATGTATGCGGAAGAAAGAGCATGTATGCGGCAGCCGTTCCGGAAACGATGGCGCTAATCTAGATTCGGCCGGTTAGGCGGTACAGCTTCCACGCATAGACGGCCAATATCGTTTTGGCGTCGCTGATGCGCCCCTCGGCGATTAAGGCGTCCGCATCCTCCATCGTAATCGCCCGCACTTGCAAAAATTCGTCTTCGTCCGGATTCAGTTTCCCGGGAACGATCCGTTCCGCAAAATAAAGATAAAGCTTCTCGTCGGCAAAGCCGGGCGACGTATAAAAGGCGCTGACCGGCTTCAGCTCCTCGGCCCGGTATCCCGTCTCCTCCTCGAGCTCTCTGGCTGCCGCGACAATCGGATCTTCGTTAGGGTCGAGTTTTCCCGCCGGAATCTCGACCTGAAATTTTTCCAGCGGCTTGCGGAACTGCTCCACGACAAGCAGCTTGCCGTCAAGCAGCGCCATCACCGCAGCGGCCCCCGGATGCTTGACGATTTCCCGCGTGGCGGTCCTTCCTTCCGGAAGCTCGACCGTATCCACCTGCAGCGAAATGATTTTTCCGTCGAAAATCCGCTCCGTTTTCACCGTTTTTTCTACCCAGCCGCCGCTATGTTCGTTCGTTTCCATCGTTATCAGCTCCTTTACGTTCGGCCCGGCAGTATGGCAGCTTCGCCGATTCTCCGGGCGCAAAACGGCACCGGCGCATAACTTGTCCCATGCCCGCATACCATCTTACTACTAGATGCACGATCTGTATTTCCATCTCTCAGCGACGGAGGTTGCAATGCTATGAAAATGTACGTGACCGATTCCCAGCTCCGGCTCGTCGGCAAAGCGTGGGAAATCCGCCATCAATTGAACAAGCTGGCTGCCCAATCAAACGGAATCGCGGATAAGCCGGTGAAAGCTTCCGTTCGGAAGCTTCCGGTTAAGCCGTAGCCGCCTGCTTAACGATGGCCACGATCAGTTCGGAAAGCTTGACGATATCGTCCGCTTTTATTTTTTCGTTTGTCGTATGAATATTTTCATACCCTACCGCCAAATTGACCGTCGGCACTCCAAGGCCGTTGAAAATGTTGGCGTCGCTGCCGCCCCCGGACCGGAACGTACGAGGGGTCAAACCGACGGACGCGATCGCTTTCTTGGCGAACTGCACGACTTCGTCCGCATCGTCGTACCCGTAGGACGGATAAATGAGTTTCACGTCCACCTCGCTCCTTGCGCCGTACTGCTCCGCCGCTTTCCGAACCGCCTCGCGCATCGCTTCGACCTGGGCGTCCAGTTTAGGCTGCACAAGGCTGCGGGCTTCCGCCACCATCTTGACGTAGTCGCATACGACGTTCGTCGCGCCCCCGCCTTCGATCGAGCCGATATTGGCCGTCGTCTCTTCGTCGATCCGGCCAAGCGGCATCGCGGCAATCGCCGCGCCGGCCACCTGGATGGCGCTGATGCCGTCCTGCGGATTAACGCCCGCATGCGCCGATTTGCCGAAAATTTCGATCGTCAATTTCGCTTGCGACGGGGCGGCCGTCGCGATGGCGCCGATCTCGCCGTTGGAATCGATCGCATAGCCGAACGACGCCTTCAGCTTCGTACGGTCTAGCGCCCGCGAACCTACAAGGCCCGACTCTTCGCCGACGGTAATGACGAATTGGACGGGGCCGTGAGGGATGCCGTCTTCCTTCAGCACGCGAATCGCTTCGAGCATGGCGGCAAGGCCGGCTTTGTCGTCGGCGCCGAGTATCGTCGTGCCGTCGCTCCGGATATAGCCGTCGTCGCCGAGCATCGGTTTAATGCCGGCTCCCGGCTTGACGGTATCCATATGCGAAGTGAAGAATATGGTAGGGGCGCCGGCGGACGTCCCTTCCAGCATCGCGAATAAATTGCCCGCTCCGTGCCCGGTTTTGGCCGCCGCGTCGTCTTCTTCGAGCTGCAGTCCCAGCGCGCCGAATTTGCTTTTCAGCGCCTTGCTTATTTCCTGCTCGTTCCCCGTTTCGCTGTCGATTTGAACAAGCTCCATAAACTCGCCGATGACCCGTTCCTTGTTAATCATCTACATTTCCTCCTTCGCGGCGTTTCGTTTATAATGAAGAGACAAACCATCTGAGATAAACCTTCTATCGAAGTATTTCAAGGATGAGCGACCGCGCTTCAGCGGTAATTTTTATCGCCAATCAGAGAGCGAGTTTTCGAGTTCGAAAACGTATACTTTCTGATGTGGTGGAAAGGAGAATCAGCGCATGAATACGCAAAAACTTGTACGAATCGTCTCCATTGTCATCGTTGCGGCCATTGTCATTACGACCGTCGTGTCCGGCATCAGCGCGTTCCTGTAAGCTTCGGCACGCTGAAGCCGAACCTCCGGCAGAAGTGAGGGAGAAGCTGCTGAGCCGCTTCCTCGACGGTCAGCTCGAGACCCGTAAGCTCGTTAAACGACGTTACTCCGAACTGCCGGATGCCGCAAGGCACAATGCCGCTAAAGCCTTCCGATTCGATTCCCCTCTTGATGTTCAACGCGAACCCATGGCTCGTTACGAAGCCTCTTCTCGTTCTGGTCCGATTGAATTTGACGCCGATGGCGGCGATTTTCTCGTCGCCCACCCATACGCCCGTATATTCGGGCTTTCGCCCGCCTTCGATGCCGTAATCGGCGAGCCAGTCGATGATCGACTGCTCCAGCGTCCGCAAATAGCTGTGCAGGTCCAAGTTCGCCGCGTCCAGATAAAGCAGCGGATACCCGACGAGCTGTCCCGGCCCATGGTATGTTATGTCGCCGCCGCGGTCAATCTCGTAAACCGAAATGCCCCGCTCTTTTAGCTCCGCCTCGTTTAGAAGCAAATGTTCCGGATGCCGGTCGGTTCCGAGCGTATAGGTAGGCGGATGCTGAAGAAGGAGAAGCGTCTCGGGGCGCTTCTCCTCGTCGATTTCTTTCACATACGCTTTCTGGAGCTCCCACGCTTCCGCGTAGTCGAGCATCGGAATATAACAAGCTTCCAAACGTTTTGCGCCGATTGCGCTTTCCGCCTCAGCCATGCCGCATTCCTCTTTTCCGTAAATTAATACAGTTTCGTATCCATGTTGTAGCTTTCGATATTTTCCTTCACTCGCTGCAGGAACCGGCCGCAAATGACGCCGTCCAAGATGCGATGATCGAGCGACAGGCACAGATTCGCCATCGATCGAACCGCGATCATGTCGTTGATGACGACAGGCCGCTTGACGATCGATTCGAACGTAATGATGGCCGCCTGAGGATAATTGATGATCGGGTACGACAAAATCGATCCGAACGAGCCGGTGTTGTTGACGGTAAAGGTGCCGCCTTGCATATCGGACAATGTCAGCTTGCCTTCTCGCGTCTTGCGGGCCAGATCGTCGATATCTTTTGCCAGACCGGCAATCGTCTTATGGTCCGCGTTTTTAATGACCGGCGTCAGGACGGAATCGTCGGTTCCGACGGCAAGCGAAATATTGATGTCCCTTTTGACGATAATTTTGTCGACGGCCCACATCGAGTTGATGATCGGATAATCTTTGATCGCATTTACGACCGCTTTCAGGAGGAACGCGAGATACGTCAGGTTCACGCCTTCCCGCTTAATAAACTCATCCTTCACCTTGTTGCGGAGCGCGACCAGGTTCGTCACGTCGACCTCGATCATCGTCCAAGCGTGCGGAATTTCCGATACGCTCTGGCGCATGTTGCGGGCAATCGTGTTGCGGATCGGCGTTACGTCGATGAAATATTCGCCCCGCCCCGGCACGGCCGGCTCGATCTCAATGCTCGGGATGCGCGGCGTCTCGGACAGATGCAAGCCCGACAAGCGCACCGGATCGGCCGCTTTCGCCGCGGCCGCTTGAGGATACTGCGTTCCGTCCGCCGAAATGGCGCCGGATTCGACATAGGCCAGTACGTCCTTGCGGGTAATCCGCCCGCCAAGCCCCGTGCCTTGCACGTCCGTCAGACGGACGCCATGCTCGGCCGCCAGCTTCTGCACGGCAGGCGAATAGCGGCTTCGCATCGATTGGTCGCCGCCGGCTTCCTCCGCCCGCGGAGCGGCCGAAGCTTGCCCGCCGGCAGGCGAATCCGCTTCGCCGCCTGCGGCACCTTCCGTTTCCACCACGCAGATCGGCGTGCCGACCGGCACGGTTTCGCCGGCAGGGACCAATATTTCAACGAGCTTTCCTTTCACCGTGGAAGGAAGCTCCGCGCTTACTTTATCCGTCAGCACTTCGCATATCGGCTCGTACAGGTCGATCGAATCGCCCGGCTTCTTCAGCCAAGTATCAATCGTCGCCGACACCAGCGATTCCGCCAGCTGCGGCACAACGATTTCCGTTAACGATTTCATCTGCATTATCACCCTTTCGGCCTAATAAAGCGCCAAATGCCGCATGGCTTCTGTCACTTTTTCTTTATTCAGCATAAAAAACTTCTCGCCCGGCGGATTGATCGGCATGGCCGGCACATCGGGGCTTGCGAGGCGCATGATCGGAGCGTCAAGTTCATACAGCAGCTCTTCGGCGATAATGGCCGCAACCTCGGCGCCGATGCCGCCCGTCTTGTTGTCTTCGTGCACGATAAGCACTTTGCCGGTGCGGCGCACCGCTTCGAGGATCGCTTCCTTGTCGAGCGGCTGAAGCGTCCGCAGGTCCAAAATATGAGTGCTGATGCCTTCCTTGGCCAGCTCCTCGGCCGCCTGCTCGACAAGCATAAGCGGCATGCTGTAGCCGATTACCGTAATGTCGTCGCCTTCGCGAAGTACGTTCGCCTTGCCGATCGGAACGGTATAGTCGCCTTCCGGAATCTCGCCTTTGACGAGCTTATATATTTTTTTGTTCTCGAAATAGATGACCGGATCCGGATCGCGAACCGCCGCCTTCAGCAGCCCTTTTGCGTCGTACGGCGTATAAGGGGCTACGATCTTTAATCCCGGCGTTCCGAAAAATATCGATTCCGGGCACTGCGAATGGTACAAGCCGCCAAAGATGCCGCCGCCGATAGGAGCTCGGATCACGACCGGGCAACTCCAATCGTTATTGGAACGGTAGCGGATTTTGGCCGCTTCGCTAATAATTTGGTTCGTTGCCGGTAACATGAAGTCGGAATATTGCATTTCGGCGATTGGTTTCATGCCGTACATCGCGGCGCCGATCGCTACGCCGGCGATTGCCGATTCCGCAAGCGGCGTGTCCAAGGCGCGATACTCGCCGAACTGCTCATACAGCCCCTTCGTCGTCGTAAATACGCCGCCTTTGACGCCGACGTCCTCCCCCAGCACGAATACGTCCTCGTCACGCTCCATTTCCTCGCGCATCGCGTCGCGGATCGCTTCAATATATTCTTTAATCGCCATCAGCTTCTGCCTCCTTGCGGCGCGTCGTCTGCATATACGTGGTACAGCACCGATTCCGGTTCCGGGAACGGGGCGTTGTCGCCGAAAGCCGTCGCCTCGTCGACAATCGCGCGCAGCTCGTCTTCGAGAGCCTTCTCAAGCTCGTCGTTCCATAAGCCGCATTCCTCAAGATAAGCCCGGTATTTCGGAATGCCGTCCTTCGAGCGGTTCTCCTCGACCTCTTCCTTCGTCCGGTAAACGAGGTCGTTGTCCGAAGTCGAATGCGGCGAGATGCGGTACATCATCGCTTCGATCAGCGTCGGCCCTTCGCCGGCAACCGCCCGCTCGCGCGCTTCCTTGACGACGCGGTACACTTCCAGGGCGTCGTTGCCGTCCACCCGGAGGCCCGGGAAGCCGTAGCCGGCGGCGCGGTCCGCTACGCGGCCGCCAAGCTGCTTGCGCACCGGCACCGATATCGCGTATTGGTTGTTCTCGCACATGAAAATGACCGGAAGCTTATGAACGCCGGCAAAGTTGCAGCCCTCATGGAAATCGCCTTGGTTGCTGGAGCCTTCGCCGAACGTAACGAAGCTGACGAACGGCTTGTTCTTCATCTTGGCGGCAAGCGCGATGCCGACCGCATGCGGCACCTGCGTCGTTACCGGGCTGGAGCCGGTGACGATGCGCAGCTTCTTGTGGCCGAAGTGGCCGGGCATTTGGCGTCCGCCGCTGTTCGGGTCATCCGCCTTGGCGAATAACGACAGCATCAATTCCTTCATCGTCATGCCGACGGCAAGTACAAATGCGTAATCGCGGTAATACGGCAGAAAATAATCCTGCTCCCGGTCAAGGGCGAAGGCGGCAGCCACCTGCGCGACCTCCTGGCCGATGCCGGATACGTGGAAATTGATTTTGCCCGCGCGCTGCAGCAGCAGGGCGCGCTCGTCGAATTTCCGGCCCAGCTTCATTACTTTATACATTTCAACGGCTTTGTCGTCTGTCAATCCCAGTTCCGAATGCCGAAACGAGCGTTTCGCGGAATTAAGTTGGGTCATCAGCTTTCGCCTCCTTTTTTGGACGTATCGAACAAAACGATAAGTTTCACTCCAAGTATTAAAACCAGGTACTAAGACTTGCTCAAACTTATTATACCCGCTTTTTACGAAAAGGGAAACCTGACGCATGCAAAAGCGATAACGCCAACCTTATCCTGGCTTATCCGGCAATGGTCAATATAACCTGTCATTCGGCATCGGCAGGCGTGCTTAAAAAACAAGCGCTTTGCCGTCGAGCGCCAGCATCGCTTCGCCAAGCGCCTCCGACAACGTCGGATGGGGATGAACCAGCTGTCCGACCTCCCACGGCGTCGCGTCGAGCAGCGAAGCGAGCGCGCCTTCTGCGATCATGTCCGTCGCGTGCCCGCCGATCATATGGATACCCAAGATGTCGTTCGTTTTCCGGTCGGCCAGCACTTTCACGAACCCTTCCGGATGCCCCGACACGATCGCTTTGCCGATCGCCTGGAACGGGATTTTCCCGACCTTCACGTCATACCCTTTCGCTAGAGCCCCTTCCTCCGTTAAGCCGAACGATGCGATCTCCGGCCGGGAATAAATACAGCGCGGAACAAGATGATGAGCCAAAGGCTCGGGAGCGCCGCCGATCAAATGGTCCACCGCGATCAACCCTTCGTGCGCCGCCGCATGCGCCAGCTGAACGCCGCCGACAACGTCGCCGATGGCATAAATATGCGGCTCGCTCGTCTGGCCGAATTCGTTCACCTGGATATAACCGCCGGAAGTTCGAATGTCCGTATTTTCGAGGCCGATGCCTTCGATATTCGCCAATCTTCCGACCGACAGCAGCATTTGAGCGGCGCTCAGCCGGACGTTCCCTTCCGGCGTTACGGCCGATATCGAAACTTCGCCTTGCGGGTCGATCGCAAGCTCTTCCGTCTGAAGCTGAACGCTCGTCAGAACGCGGATGCCTCGTTTCCGGAAGCTCTTCGCAAGCTCGGCCGACACTTCCGTATCTTCGCCCGGCAGCAGCCTTGCACCCGCTTCGACAACGGTTACTTGTACGCCGAAATCATGAAGCAGCGAAGCCCATTCCACGCCGATGACGCCGCCGCCGACGATCAGTATCGATTCCGGCAATTTCTCCATCCGCAGCGCGTCGTCGCTGGTCAGAATTTGCCGGCCGTCCGGCACGATGCCAGGCAGCGAGCGCGGCCGCGAACCCGTCGCGATAATGAGGTTGGCGGAGACGACCGATTCCATCTCGCCGTCCGGAAGCTCGACCGCAAGCGAACCGCTGCGCGGCGAAAAAATCGAAGGGCCGATTACTCTTCCTTTGCCGTTAATGATTTGAATGCCATGTTTATTCATTAGGGTATGCAGCCCCCGGTATAGCTGCTCCACGGTTCGATCCTTCCGCTGCTGCACGCTTCCGAATTGCAGGCTGACCGCCCCTTCCCGGACGTCGATGCCGTAAGCCGAAGCGTTCAGCAGCGTCGCATACACTTCTGCGCTGCGAAGAAGCGATTTGCTCGGGATGCAGCCGCGGTGAAGGCATGTCCCTCCCAGCTTGTCCATCTCCACGATCGCTACGCTTTTACCGGCTTGCGCCGCCCGGATCGCGGCCGTGTATCCGCCGGGTCCTCCGCCCAAAACCGCTACATCTACTTCAATTGCCATCCTATTCCCTCCATCAGTCGAACCTTCAATTATCTATGTAATCATTGCGGGATGATTGTTTACGCCCCCTATCATTGTACCTTTTTTATAGTCCGGTCATCAAACTGGAGTTTCGAAATGGACACATCCCTCATCAAAAGGTAGAATATAGGAAAATGCATTATTCTTATGGACAAGGAGCGTCAGGTGCCGCATGAGGCTTACGATTTCGCGGTTTATCGCCATTCTCGTTTTAGTTATTCCCGGTGTCGTCGCTTGCTTCGGTTTTTTGAAAATGAAAGATTCCTTATTCAACTATTTTTCCGAATTCGGCAACGAGGCCGTTCAACCCGATTTTGCGTGGCTGAACTTTCTGCTTGGCGCCGTCATGTTCGCCGCAGGCGCGGGTTTTATCGGCGGCTGGATTTTTTTCCGCGACCGCAAGCACAATTACGTCGCCCCCCGCTTCCGCGAGAAGCGGCCGCGCCCGCCGAAGCCGCAATAAGCTGAACATCCCCCTCCTATGGAGGGGGATCCAAGGGTGGACACCCTCGCTACACCCATTTATTCTCCTCCGCCACCCCGCCGGTGGAAGGTTCCAAGGATATGCACCCACTGTACTCCCCAATAAGCGTATCTGCAGCGCGGCCGTCTTCGACAATCAGGCGAGCATCCCCCGCATGTCCTTCGAACAAAGTTAAACGCCTCGCGGCTTCCTTCGACCCGGCTGCTCATTTGGTTAACGACGCAGAACGCGAAAAAACACGCCGAAATCGGCGTGTTCATCGTCCACTATTCTTCAAAAAATCGTTCTTCCCCGCTCGTCGGGAATGCCCGACATCCGGTAAAAATACGTATTGATCCGATCTCGCCATTCGACGGCGCTTTCGATCTGCATATCGAGCCGTTCCGCCGTTTCGCGGAAAACGGACGGATCGATCTTCCCTTCGAGCGTCAGCCACTCCCGCTTCAGCTGCTCAGCTTGGACGACCCCCTCGAAATGCGTATCGTAAATATGCTGAATGACGGTGGATCCCGACTTCAGACGATGCGTATAAGGCACATGGTGGAAAAACAGCAGCAGCTCGTCCGGACATGTACCGGGCGACCCGTACAGCGACGCTACCGGTTCATTGTATTGCCCGGCGTAACCCGTGCCGGTCTTCGTTGTCCGGTCCACGCCTATGCCCCGGCTGTCGGCGAAATGGTACGTTCCCCATTTCGAATATTCGTAGCCGTCGACATTCGGACCGTAATGATGGCCCGGATTGACCATCCAGCCGACGCCAAGCGGCGCCGTATAGCTTTCGTAGATCGACCACGAACGCAGCAGCATCCCGCTTACCGTTTCCGTTACGTCCGGATCGTCCCCAAACGTCAGCTTCACCCATTCGTCGGTAATTTGCTCCGCCGTCAGCTGCGGATTCCAGGACAGACGGCCATAGCCGTACAGATTCGCTTGCGCCAGCGGATGACCGGTCCAATTGGCGTCGTCGCCGATGTTGGACACCGCCGCCATGCCGCCGAGCGGCAGCCGATTCAATTCGCCGGAGACGGCCTTCGCTACCGTCGAGCCTTCGCCTGCGGCATACGTATCGAAACCGACGATTTCTTTCCATTGCGGCACCAAATAGCAGACATGCTTTTGTTGTCCGGTATACTCCTGCGTAATTTGCAGCTCCAGCATTTGGTTCGTTTGCTTCAATCCCCCGAATAGAGGCGACACCGGCTCCCGCACCTGAAAATCCATCGGGCCGTTTTTAATTTGAAGGATGACGTTATCCCGGAACTTGCCGTCAAGCGGAAGGAAATGGTCGTAAGCAGCCCTCGCCCGGTCCGTCTTCCGGTCTCTCCAGTCCTGCTGGCAATTGTACACAAAACAACGCCAAATAACGATCCCCCCGAAAGGCTCCAGCGCATCCGCCAGCATGTTGGCGCCGTCCGCATGATCGCGCCCGTACGTAAACGGGCCCGGCCGAAATTCGGAGTCTGCCTTTACCAAAAATCCGCCGAAATCGGGAATGTAGCGATAAATGTCTTCGGCCCGCTCCTTCCACCAGCGCTGCACTTGCTTATCTAACGGGTCGGCCGTCTGGAGGCCGCCGATTTCGATCGGGCTGGCGAAATTGACGCTCAGAAACAGCTTAACGCCGTAGCCCCGGAATACATCGGCGATTTTCGCGACGGAAGGCAGCCATTCGGCGGCAATCAGCTTCGTTTCCGTCCGATGCACGTTAACGTTGTTGATCGAGATCGCATTTATGCCGACGGAGGCAAGCAGCCGGGCATAATCGCGGATCCGGGTCATGTCCCGAACGATTTTGTCATGGCGGTAAAAGATCGATTGGCCCGCATAACCGCGCTCGATCGAGCCGTCCATGTTATCCCACTGGTTGATCATCCTCAGCTTGTTCGGAGAGCCTTCCGCAACCGGCAAGCCGTCGAGCCCCTGTTCCGTCTGCAGCAGGCGAAGCAGATGAAACGCGGCGTAAAGCACGCCTGCGTCGCTGTTGCCCGCCGCTACGATACAGCCGCCCGATTCTTGCTCCGTTCGGCAGATGATATAACCGTCGCGCGGCAAATCTTTTAGCCTGCCGATCTCGGCTAAGCCGGCCAGCTCCGGATCGTCTGCGGTGGCAAGCAGAACAAGCGGCCCCTTCTTGGGTTTGGCGGTTACGACGCGCGGCTTCCGCCCGAACATCGATTCTACGGCGCTGACGAGCTCCTTGCGTACTTGCCGCATCACGACCGAAGATTCACGGATCGCGATTTGCGAGAAATAAGAACCGTATAATTCTACCGCTTCGTCTGGCAAAGCATCGTACCGCAGCCATGCCTTGTAGCTGGCGTCCCCCGCCTGCTTTCTCCCTCCTGCGGCTTCCTCCGCTTCAGGCTGCAATGTTTGTCCGTATATATTCACAACGAATTCCTCGCTCTCTCCTATTTTTTTCGTACAACCCTTTAAGAGTCGGACGGGCAATGGTATCATGCTCCTTAAGGAGGCATTGCGACCATGGAAACCGATAAATACGAGCGCCTTGTGCCGGATGTTCAGCTGTTTGTCGACCGGCGCTGTTTCCCGGATTGGGAAATCGTCAAACAGCGGATCCGCTTCCACGACTTAACGTTTATCGTCGGCGGCAAATCGAACTACTTCGTAAACGGGGAGAAATTTACCGTGGAAGCCGGCGACATTATTTATATCCCGTCCGGCAGCATTCGGGAAGCGCATACCTTCAAAGATCAACCGATGCATTCCTTCGCCTTTAATTTTACGTGGCTGGAGCCTTCCGACGATACTCCGCTTCCGTTCCAGACCGTAACGAAAAACCGGATGACGACGGAAATTATGGACTACATCAAAGAATTCGCCCATGTCTGGATGAGCAAGCCGCCCTTCTACCGTATGCAGGCGCGGGGCTTGTTTCAGCTTATCGTGCATCGGCTGCTTGCGAATTCGTACCGCCGGCAAACCGCGCATCAGGATCCAAGGGTGAACAAAGTCATCAAACATATCGTCGACCGCTACCCCGAGGATTTGACAATCGGCGAATTGGCCAAGCTGGTCCATTTGCATCCGGTCTATTTGGGCAAGCTGTTCAAGCAGCAGACCGGCACTTCCTGCAAAGCTTATATCAACCGAATTCGCGTCAACAACGCCGAGATGATGCTGTCGGCCGGCGGGTTTACCGTCTCCGAGGTCGCCGAGCGATGCGGCTTTCAGGACGTCGCTTATTTCAGCAACGTGTTCAAAAGCGTTAAAGGCTACCCTCCTTCAATCGCCGCAAAGCTGCGGGAAACGGACGGATAATCCGATTCATATAAGCGCTTGCAATTTCACTTCAAATTATAAGATTTCGTACCCGGACGGGCCATAGAAGAACCCAACCCGAGTTGTAATTTTTAAATATAGATTTCACTAGCGGCAGAAGCAAACGCCGTCGTCTTGGCATAAGACGGCGGCGTTTCGCATTCCATTTGAACCTTTGCAGTCAACATTTCGGCATATATTTATCGCTTTCCTTTCGCCCTGACCGAGCTAATGACCATAAGCGGGGGACATATTCCCATTCCCGATCCGATTCATAAAATATATTAGGCGCCTGAACCGGTGTCGAGAATGCAAGGAATCCAACAAGGGGTGTAAAATGATATTGGTAACCGATAAACGGTATGGAACAATACCGCAACCGATAAGAGGTCGATCCGGATGGTGGGATTTCGGACCGCGGGACGTTATGCGGGATCTTGAGAATCCCGACATGTTAATTCCGCCCTCTACCGATGCGGGCACGCTTCCGAACCTCAAATTTTCTTTCTCCGATACGTATATGCAGCTAAATCACGGCGGTTGGTCGCGTGAAATTACCGTTAGGCAGCTGCCGATCGCCACCACGCTTGCCGGCGTAAACATGGCGCTAGCTCCGGGCGGCGTTCGCGAGCTGCATTGGCATCAACAAGCCGAATGGGCGATCATGCTTGTCGGCCGTGCGCGCATTACGGCAGTCGATCAGAACGGGAGGAACTTTATAGCCGATGTCGGCGTCGGCGACCTGTGGTATTTCCCTCCCGGAATTCCGCATTCCATTCAAGGATTGGAGGAAGGCTGCGAGTTTTTGCTCGTTTTCGACGACGGCAGTTTTTCCGATCTTAATACGCTGTCGATTTCCGATTGGTTTGCACATACGCCAAAGGATGTGCTGTCGGCCAATTTCGGCGTGCCGGTCGGCGCGTTGGCCCATATCCCGAAACGGCAGCGATATATATTTCAAGGAACGATTCCGGGACCGATTGAAAGCGCACAGGTAGCCGATCCGTACGGTACAGTGCCTTTGCCGTTCTCGCATCGCCTGCTGGCGCAAGATCCGATTGTAACGCCGGGCGGAACGGTGCGTATTGCGGATTCCTCCAATTTTCCGATTTCGAAGACGGTCGCCGCGGCATTGGTCGAAATTAAACCTGGCGCCATGAGGGAAATGCACTGGCACCCCAACAACGATGAATGGCAGTATTATATAACGGGGACCGGACGAATGACGGTGTTTGCGCCGAACGGTACGGCCCGCACCTTCGATTATCGCGCGGGAGACGTAGGTTACGTCCCCTTTGCGTTCGGACACTATATTCAGAATACCGGCGACGAAAGCTTATGGTTTCTGGAGATGTTTAAGAGCGACCGCTTCGCCGACGTATCTCTCAACCAGTGGATGGCGCTTACGCCGCATCGGCTGGTTCAAGAGAATCTGAATGCAAGTCCCGAGCTGATGAACGCTTTGCGCAAGGAAAAATGGCCCGTCGTGAAATATCCTGGGTTTTCTTATTATCCGAAAAGGAATAATCGTGAATAGTTCCACTGTTTATGATGGAAAGAATAAAAATACCACTCCTTTATCGGCTTCAATAGAAGACCAAAAAGGAGTGGTATTAGCTGAATCGCTACCTTGATATGGATCAAAACATCCTACGACACCTTGTGCTCAATCCGCAGCTTGTCGGCGACCATCGCGATGAATTCGCTGTTCGTCGGCTTCGACTTCGGTCACAATCCGCATAACGACGCGGAAATTCAGCGGTCAGCTTTCGTCATTACGATAAACTTAGCGCATCCTTTATCGGAACGTTTAGCATTTCTTTATCGCTAAGGAGGATTCCGTTAAATGTCGCGAACAAACCCGAAGTTTGCTTTCGTCTCTAAACGTCCGTCTAACGTAAAATTTGATCTCGGAACTCAAATCGAACGTTTCTTACAATCCAAACGTACAGAAAAACGTTCACTCAAAACCGTCTCTGCTTACGAACAAGTATTACTGCAATTCCGCAAATGGTTTGAACAACGAGAAGAGGACGTAATTACAACGGAACTTTTCCGAGAGTACATTCATTACTTGACGTATAAGAAAACGCGCTGGGACGATCATCCAACAAGTCCGGAGGCCGGCGTCGGTCTATCCGCTCGAACGGTTAATAATGTTATACGCAATATGAAGATATTCTTTAACTTTCTCGTAAGAGAGCGCGTCATGAAAGAGTCTCCGCTCGACCCGATCGGATATCAGACAGAGGAGAAGGATACATTCGAAGTATTTACGGATGAGGACGTACTGAAATTGCTCTCCGCTCCGAATAGACGCGTCTATACCGGACGCCGAGATTACTGCATGATGCTCGTACTATGTGACGGAGGACTTCGCGCGAAAGAATTAACGAGTCTAAAAATTTCGGACATCGACTTTAAGCTTCGGCAGATTACCGTGAGAGCCGAGGTTTCAAAAACAAATACAACCCGTGTCGTACCGATCTCACAAAAAACTGCGAAGGAGCTAGAGAAGTTAATCGAATATATGGACGTTGGTCCTGATGATTATTTGTGGCTTACGCAATTCGGAGAAAGATATTACGGGGATACATTCGCAAAGATGCTTAAACTTTATGCACGGCGAGTTGGTGTAACAGGGGCGCGCGTTAGTCCGCATACCTTCCGCCACTATATGGCCGTTAAGTTTCTACGCAGCGGAGGAGATCCGATGGCCCTGGCGCGTATTCTCGGCCATACTTCGTTAAATATGACGCAAGTGTACGTTCGCTATACTGGAACGGATTTACGTGAACAGCACGATAAAGCATCGCCGGTTACGAACTTAATCGATAATGGAAACGAGAGAAAGCGCGGGAAGCTCCGCTTTACTTAATATTTATCGTTCTCTCTTAATCTGATATTATGGAATGTATTGGGACTAGAGATAGAAACTATACATTGCAATTATCAGAATGAAATGTGGGGGAAAATAAATATTGCAGTATTTAAAAGACATCATTCAAGACTTTAAGTCAGCTAATGGAACCGGAAAGTTATCGATTATTAGTGATCTAGTTCAAATTGTTACAGTATTTACAGGTATAGTATTTGCTCCTAGGATTATATCACTAATCTTCAACATTAAACTAGACACATACTTCGGTTTGGTTTTAGCAACAATGGCTACTATAGTTGTTCTTATTCTCTTCGCCTTAACAGTCCTGTCAGTTAATTCTGTATTAAGGCTAATAGTTAAACCAAACAACAAATTCTGGTTTCTATATGCTGTGTTGATTCAGGTAATAACATGGGGATTGGGACTGGCTTATATACCAGCCCTTATATCTTTCTTTTACCAAATGGTTGTTTGGTGAAGCCCAGAGTTAATTTTTTTGCGCGGATTTTTCGGGCACCAGGACGCGGTCTCTCCCGTTTACCCTCCCCCGCCCCCCTTTCGTTTCCATCCGCCTCTATCCGATAAATACGTAATTTGTCGCTATGGTTATATCGTACAGTTTCCGCGTCACTACGGGATTCTCCGTCAGTGGCGCTCTTTTCGTTCCGATAAACTATACGAAAATGTACGCTTCTGACCCCGTGAGTTTGGCAGCGTGTGTCCTTCGCGGCGCGTTGGCGGATAAAAAATTTTCGTGGGGGTGCGCGTCTGAGGCGTGAAGCGGCGTATTCGTATTCGTGTATCCCAACGTTAACCGAAAAAGTTC
>NZ_JBHUMY010000021.1:0-26877 GCF_042685365.1 Paenibacillus thailandensis
CACAGTCCTCCGATGTTAGTCATTTCATCAGTTTAATCTGTGTCTACTATTAAGTCTAGCATCAGATTGGTTATCTCATGGATTTCAATGCTATCACGAACAATTCCGCGAGTATGATAATCCGTTCTTACTGGCTCTACAACCACTTTGCGTTGCCTGTTATTGACCCACTTGACCTTATAGAAGGTACGATTGTCAGGTCCCAGAAATACTGCATCCACGTGATAATCTCTTATTAAGGAACGCTCATCTACACTTTGAAACAAGATGTCCTCATTCCAGCCGTTCTTGGTTACAACCGTATAAGTAGCCCCCATTGTAAACAAAGTTTGATATCTTGGCGTTTCACCATGATAGAGGAGTTTTCCTTCGATCTGCTGCCACTGGTCGCTTGCTTCCGCAACCACCTTGCGAAGCGCCGAAGAGCGAACATAATTCATAGCATTGGTCAACGTTCCTCCCAGTTCGTGAGCTGCGTATGCGAGATGCTCCTTTAATAGCTTGGGATTCGTTGTATTAATCGCTGCTGATTCAGGCGGGAGCTTAAAGAATTCTTCAGGATTGCGGGCAAAGTATTGCTGCAATGGCTCTTCCTGAAGCATCATAATCACCACACCGTCTCTGCTGCGTCCCACTCGTCCAGCCTGCTGCCAAAAGGAAGCCTGGGAGCCAGGGTATCCGAGTAAGATACATACATCCAGACACTTCACATCAATCCCGACCTCTAGGGCGCTAGTAGTGACCACTCCAAGGATCTCGCCTTGCTCAAGTTTTTGTATGGTTCGTTCTTTAACTTCTTGCGTGAGGTATGCATGGTACGGCAGAAAAAATTCATGTGGTTCGTCTGCAGAAAGCCCGCCATGATCATGAAGGTGGCTGCGCAGTATCATGTTTATTTCACGACTTAAAAGCTGGGCTTGCTGGCGGTTGCTTGTGAAAATGATACTTCTCGGCCATCTTCCATCCTTGTAGATCGTGCGCAGAATCTCATAGAGATCGGAAACAACGGCCCTTTTCTTTTGCTCATCGTCTGATAAGCCCGGATTCCACATCAAAATCGCTTTCTTCTTTACTGGCGCTTGTACTCCCGATATTTCATGAAATCCTTTCATTCCACGCATTCCTGTTAATTCTTCAGCTAGATACTTTGGATTAGCAATGGTAGCCGAGCAGGCAATAAACTGGACGTTTTTATTTCCCAACCTGTCACATAACATTCTTAATCTGCGAAGGACCAAAGAAACCTTTGAACCTAACAAGCCTGAGTATTGATGAAGCTCATCAATAACGACAAACCGAAGATTTTGCAGAAAGCGCAACAGCCCAGGGCCTTTTCCCTTAGGCGAACCTGCACCTTGAAGAATTAAATGCAGATAGTGTACGTTGGTCAGCCAATAGCGCCCCTCAGAGAACACGAAGCTAGATGCCTGATCTTTTCTCATATGCTCTGGAACGTTACGTTGCCCGTGGAGAACCCCAACGGATAATTGCTGTCCATTAACAGAGAATCGAGAAAATCCACTAAGCGAGATTTGATTCCCCTGCTCTTCTACATCATCAGCCCATTTTTTCAAGTGAGCGTACTGGTCCTCGACTAATGCCTTGAACGGGGCCAAATAAAGCGCACAGGCATTCGGATCAGCAACCAATTTTTCGATGATGGGAACATTGTACGCCAATGATTTTCCAGATGCGGTTTTCGTGCAGAGAACGACATTTCTGCCTTCACGGATGTTCTGTATAGCTTCCCCTTGATGCTCATACAGTTTATTAATCCCCAGAGAATGAAGCTTCCGCTGCAGCCAACTGGGCATAAGGATTTGGTCAGCATAAGCGCCTTGGTTGGCGTCAATTTGATGCACGTGGACGTCACTTCGAATACGAGTTCCGAGTTCGAGCAAATTCTGGACGAGTTTTTCACTATCGAATACATGTTGAACAGGAAGTCTTCGGTCTGTGAGCAATTCCATTTCTTCCGGTGTCAGCATGTCGTCCAAGATTGAATGTCTATCATGTGAACAATAAACGCCGGATGGTTTGTTTATATAGGACTCCGTATCGGGTTCAAGGGAGCGCCATTCTGAAACTCGAATCCCGTTTGCCCGTTGATGGATCTTACGGTAATAGCCCTTTGGATCCGCCTTATAGCTGATTTGAATGAAGTCCCCGTAAGGTCTTTGGCCTCCGCAAGCGGAACAGATTACAGGCATTCTTAATCGATCCCTTCTATCAAAATCTTCAGCAGCATTTTGGCTCCAGGTTTGAACAATTCAATATTCCCTTTACCTGGGAGCTGCACGCAGCTAGGACATCCTTCGGCACAAGGGCAGCTCTCAATAAGTTCAAGAGCCTTTCGAAGCACTTGCGGAAGTTTCTCATAGATCGCTTCGATGGTCCCGAGACCGGACCCGTTCTCGCCATAGAAGCCGATAACAGGTCTATTGGCAAAAGCCGTCATCCCGCTCGCCGAAAACCCTGTAAAATCATTAGCGTCGCAGATAATGAGGTCAGGAATAACCGAAGTCATAGCGTGACCTGCAGCGTGAAGGGAAGCTTCAGCCAATAAGTCGATGGATCTGCCCTCATCCGCTAACTCCTGAATGCCATTTTTCAATTGGCTCCATTGAGAATCCGTTAGTGTAACCCACATTCCTTCCGGAGTGAATCGGGTGACGGACGGATGATCCAATTGAACCTGCTCAGACTCATGCTTCTGTCCGAAGTAAACTTTTTTATAACCGAAGACGCTCCGCTTAATCTCCAGTTCACCATAAGCCATATCGATTCCTTCGATGTGTTGCTTCTGATAAGTCTGCATAATATCGATGATATCGCGATAAGTAGATTGAGTGTAATAGGTTAGTTCCTGAATAGGCAATACAATAATTTCACCTTTTCTGCGATTGATAGAGTCTACTCGATAGCCTTTCTCTCCAGGAGTCCAATAGATCGCGCCTTCATAAAAATCACGAAGAGCACTCCACTCATCCAAACTGTCTACTATCGTTTGATTTTGTCCCCGAATGGTTACGCTGTAATTTTTACCAGACATTGATCGAAGACTAAACTTGTCATCAACGGTCGCCTCATCGTTAGCTGTTGCAGCTACTTGCAGTACAGTCTCAATATAATCTTCGAGTAATCCAGGAAACATGTCCTGCAAGTCTTCCTTCGTGACTTCTCTCCCGAGCTCTTCTCTTAGTAACGGGATGTGCATGGCTAACAACTTGTAATTTGTTGGATTAATCCTAACTACCTCGGGAGCTTTATGGATAAATTCAAGCGGGTTACGCATGTAATACTGCTGAAGCGGTTCATCCTGCCAGATCAGTATGGCAACACCCTCGCCTTTGCGGCCAACACGTCCGATCTGTTGTGAGAATGCCGCTTTCGATCCGGGATAACCAACAAGAACGGCAAGACTCAAATCACCGATATCAATCCCGACTTCAAGGGCATTGGTAGTAATAATGACATGAATGTCGTGGGACTTGAGTCTCTCAATAATCCGTTTCCGAGTATCATTCGGCAGTATTCCGGTATAAAATGCCGCGAGTTTTTCTCCTTCCACTTTCTCTTTTGGTAGTCGGAGAGGCTGGCGCAAGACGTCTTTGATATAACGGGTAAATACCATAGTCTGGCTGCGAGAAGGCTGAAAAATGATGCTCTTAATCACTTTCTGATCAACAGTCATGATCTGTTTCGCCATCGTAATGGCATCGGTAGAAGGCGCGCGGCGGACTTGTTCATCGGCTGACATACCGGGATTCCAGAGGACGATCCCCTTTTTCTGATGGGCGGAACCATCTGTATTGATGAGGGTGAATCCGCTAAGACCTGTAAGATCCTCTGCTAATCTAATAGGATTTTCAATCGTTGCTGAGCTCGTAATAATCTGGATGTTGTGAGTATTACCAAGTTCTCGACAAACCTTAAGCAGGCGTCTGAGTACCAATGCGACATGACTTCCGAATGTACCTCGGTACATATGCATCTCATCAAGCACTATAAATTTGAGGTTCCGCAGATAATTTCGAATGTGGTGTGCGGTCGCGTACTTCACCTTCTGAACTTGCCCGAGAATGGAGTAATGAATCATATCCGGGTTCGTCATCCATACCTGTGCTTTTTCCATGATTCGCTGCCGCGGCCCATTCTCGGTATCACCATCCAGCCGGCCGATATGAATCAGGCGATCTCCTAAGTGCAATTGAGTTTCAAACCACTCATCCAAGGAAGAATTATTCTCCGTTCGTTGCATGCCAAAACGTTTAATTTGATCCAACTGATCATTTGCTAACGCTTTTGTTGGAAATATGTATAATCCACGTTCTTCAGGATGGTTATATAAACGACTAAGAATCGGCAGGTTATAGGACAACGTCTTTCCGGATGATGTTGAAGTGACCAAGACAACATTCGACCCAGAATGGACTGCATCGGCTGTTTGTGCTTGGTGAGAATATAACTGCGTAATTCCCATTCGATGTAAGGCGTCCTTGATGGGCTCTGGCGTTGATTCAGGAATATCCGCAAAAGTAGCTTCTTTCGCAGGAAGTGTATGAACATAAATCTCGGCAACTTCTTCCTCGGCCAACTTCTTCAGCTTATCCAGTACATCATCGGATGAAAACTCATGACTTACTACGCCGGGAATTCGGTTATCTTCACATAGAATAAATTCTTCTTTCTCTAGAGGAACGATAGCAAAACAAGAAGGGCAGTAAATTCCCTCTTCGTATCCTCGGAGGTTTTCAATTACGGGAGTCCAGTCTGAGCATTTAATCCCGGTTGGCGAATATTCAAGTAATCGTTGCTCCCCAACTTGGCTGATTTTATTGGAAATTTGAATCGCCTTCAGCATACTCGTGCATTCGGAACATTTCAGAAATGCCATTCCTAATCCCTCCATCGCTAATGTCTGCTGATCATATTAGAACATACTGATTAGACAACATGTTGTCATAGAATATACGTTCTCATGGAATAAAACCCCCTTGCTGCTAATTCGACAATATAGGCAATAAGTCCTGTAAAAATAAGAAAAACCCAAACAAAGTAATAAAGAAACGCTTTGTTTGGGTAAATTGTATTGTATATTTGTTATTGTTAATGGGAAAGGCTCAATCAATCACGATACCTGTGCATGAGGGATCTCACTCTGATCAGCTTCTTCTACTCCCATCATCATTTTATAATGTGCATGATGATTTGTAACTTTGAATATTTTTTCAAATATATTAAGGTATCTAGCGTTTGTATCTAGCGGATGTTCAATATATATATCATCGCTTGCAAAATGGGACCCATCATTTGCCCAGGATAAAAGCGATTTACATAATACCTTTTCCTCTTCTTCGAATTTATTCAGAATATCATCTTCACTAATATTTCCAAATAATTTAAAATAATTTTCTATAATTCTACGGATCAAGTTTTGTACCGTTGTTGAAGAACTGCTCTGTGTTGCGGATCTAAGTTCTTGCCACATTAACTCATATGAAGTTTTTATTGGATTTGTATCATAGGACTGAGCATCTGTAACATTATTAACTTTTCTTATAATCCAGAAGGTTTCATCGTGTAATTTTCCGCCTTTTGAGCGCTTTTTATGAAAGGTTACTTCCTTATGAAAGTAAACATTATGGGTTAAAACAAATAATTGAACGACATTGTTTCTATTGTTCCTGATATCATCAATAAGTTTCAAAATGAGATTGCTAACGATAAATAGTACATTGCTATCTAAGCTAGAAATTGGATCATCAATTACAATTACTTTATTCTCTGTAATAAGATCCCTGTTATTGCTCCCATTCAACAAGTGCATAAAATATAGGAATGTTACGAATGTCTTTTCTCCTTCACTTAAAGTCTGATTAACATCTTCTCCAGTGGATCGTATTAAGCGATAGTTACCCTGATTTTGAGTATGTGCAAATTTAAAATTTGTAAAATTGTATGCCTTTAACAGACGATTCATTTCATTTACTGAAGGAATTACACTAGTGATTTGTGCTTCTAAGCCTTCAATTTCGGAAATTAATCTATTTTTCTCAGATGTTTTTGACGTGATACCATCTTTTATCCCGGTTATTGCATTCTTGATACTAAATTCTTTTCGTACATATTTTTCGTGATTATGCAGATTTTCATTTGCTATGAATCTCCATATCTCATCCTTTAGTAGTTGTTCTTCCTGGGCTCGGTTATCAACCAACCTGTTATGTGCTTGGATCTCCTGATTTATTCTCTCGATTTCCAGATTTATATTTTTTATAAACTCATGAAAAGGAACTAAAACAATTCCCTTACTCGGCTCTTTTCGTTTTTGTTCAATTAATTCGAGATTGATTTCATTTTTCGATCTGATTAGTTCAAATTGTTGACTAATCTTCTCCTTATCGATATACGGTAATTCATTTAACAATAGGTCCTGGATTGAAGTTTCGAGATTGCTATAAGTTTCCATGTATTGATCAACATTATTTGCCAATTCTCTCATTTCATTTTCATAGGTTTCATTAAAGTACTCTTCCAATTTATTCAAAAAACCATCCGGCAATGACTGTTGACAAAAAGGGCATTTACCTTCCGACTTATGTATATGATCATATCCTCTTTTTACCCAATCGCTTATAGCCAGTCTAGAAATGAGAGCGGCGATATCGACCTCCTGCTTACCAACAATTTGTTTTTGGAATATTCGACTTGAACAAGCAACGTTTAGTTCGTCATTCTCATTCTTTATTGATTGCAACGTTTGAATTTTCACTAAACTTCCATTAAATAATTTATTTGAACGAGCACGTAAATCCTCTAAATCACATAACTTATTTTCAAGTGAATGCGACTGTTTACATTTATTCATAAAGTTTATTTTATTATTTCGAACACCTGAAAAAGCTTGCAAAAACTCGTTATCATATTTTCTTTTCAATTCCCAGCAATCTTCTATAAATTCATTTTCATTCGCGTTATATTCCTCTTCTTTATTGGACAAGTTAGTACGCAATCTACGAATCTCTTCGTCTAATTTATCAACAAGCCTCTTCTTTTCAGCAATTTCATTTTTTATTTCAGTTGACTCCTTACCTAATGTGAATATACCCTTTATGTTCGAATCCTGATGGAAATTTTCCTCAACGAATTTCTGGTTATATACCAA
This sequence comes from Paenibacillus thailandensis, assembly GCF_042685365.1. Lineage (NCBI taxonomy): Bacteria > Bacillati > Bacillota > Bacilli > Caryophanales > Paenibacillaceae > Paenibacillus > Paenibacillus thailandensis. The sequence goes on from NZ_JBHUMY010000021.1 coordinate 7,169, forward strand.
TGTTTTTAATGGTTGTGATGCCCAATCAATATTACAATCCGGGAAGTTCTCAATATTTTTCATAGCATTTGATAATGATGTTTTCCCACTTCCATTGGAACCGTAGAAAAAATTAATTTTCTTTAATCCACTAAAGACAACACCTGTACTATCATAAGTTGCTATCTTCTTAATGGAAATTTCTTTAATCATTACTTCTTCACCCCGAAAATGTTAATTTAAAAAAGACGTAACTAAAATAGATGTCCATTTTAGTTACGCCCAGATGCAAGTAATTAAATTAGTAGTAGTATCTACAATCCGTAAAAACTAAGCCCCAACAACCTCAGCGTTCTTATTAATCGTATCAATAACACCGATAATTGCTCGTGCATCGTCCAGATTATTACTGAACAGTTCCGTTATGCTGCCAACCGAGCGGAACGGCTCCTCTTGGAGTACGGATTTTTCTATAATACCGTTTTTAACTACATAGTCGATAATCAGCTTTACAAACCGAAGTTGATTGACATTCAAACGATTTTCTTGTAAAAATACCACGAATGCTTCATTCGCAGCCTCTTGGTCAAGCCCCACGACCGTCCGTACTAGCTTCGTTACCGGTAAGTCTTTATATACCCGCTTGTAATCTTCTTTGGTTCCAAGTTCTGCCCATAGTATATTTTCAAGCGTCTCCAGGTCTTGTTTGTTAATCGGTTTGTTGTTGCGCAATTTATAAATAGCTATTTGATCTTTGTTAGTATGTAAATATTGATTAACTTTTTTGCGGTAATTTTGCAGGTCATTGGTATTATAGAATCCTCGGCTCTCCTCTACAGCAAGCCATTCATCTTTAAAATTTGTATAATAAATCTGCTGCGTTTCCCGTTCCAGGAACTTAATAAGATCCCGTAAAGCTTCACGTATTTTCTCCATTTCGAAAATGTCCGCTTCTTCCCAGAACTCTGCCGTCAGGATCTTCTCTATTACATCTCGCTGAGCGACGATTTGAGGAATCGTACCCAACTTGGAGAGTTTTTCTGCCGTTTCCATGACTTTACGAATTGGTTTCACCGATTGTGTTCCCTGAAGCTTAGCCAATTCGATGATCAGCATCATATAGTCAAACCGTTTTGCTAATTCGTCATTCTCTATAGAAACGACAAGAGGAGCTATGTACTCTTTCAAATCTCCCATATCGGTATCGGTTAGGGAAAGCCATGCAGCGTCTTGTTTATATTTATGGATATATTGGATATGCTGTCTGATGCGAAAATGCTCCTCATTTAGCGCACTCACGCTATCCTTCAACAATTTCACCAATTCCTTGCAATGTTCTATATATTCGGGTTCCTGATAACGCAGTTGTTGAAGTTCACGTACAATCTGCGTACGAACATTGAACAATTTTTCCGATAAGGTCTCGGCAATATCGGTATCCTTCCCTTTTGGATTTGCCCGGAAATACTCAAAGTTACGGCAGAAATCAAAGATCAAGAATTCCTTTTTGTCCTCACCAATCCCATGCAGATCTTTACACAACCGTGTCCCTCGGCCCACCATCTGCCAAAACTTTGACTTCGAGCGTACTTTCTTGAAGAATACCAGATTGACAACCTCAGGGATGTCTACGCCCGTATCCAGCATATCTACAGAAACAGCAATTTGAGGAAGCTTGCTCCATATGGAAAAATCATCAATCAAGGATTGATAATAATTCGTTTTGATATCAATGACCCGTGCAAAATGCCCCTTCAATGTCGGATACAGGCTATCGAATCGCTCCACGATCGCAACAGCGTGCCGGTGGTTTTTGGCAAAAATGATGGTCTTGCCCAGCTTGTCTCCGCCTTCAACCTTCAGACCCCGCTCCATAACTAACTGCAGCACCCGGTCTATGGTATCCTGGTTGAACAACCACTCATTGATCGCTGCACTGTCAATATCCCGCGGTTCCTCTTCTTCATCCTCCAAAAGCAATTCTTCGTATTGCTCTTTTTCCTCATCGGACAGATCATCGTAGCGGATGCCATCGTCCATAATCTTGGTCGTTGTTTCCACGGTACGGTAATCCACCAAATGTCCTTCCTTGACTGCTTGCTCTAGTTCGTAGGCAAAAGTCGGAACACCATTTTCCAGACGGAACACGTCGTATGTATTTTTGTCCACTTCATCTTTAGGAGTTGCTGTCAACCCTAAGAGTATGGCATCAAAGTAATCGAATATGGCCTTATATTTCTTATAGACGCTTCGATGCGACTCATCGATGATAATCAAGTCAAAATGACCAACCGTAAACAGCTTTTTGCCGTCTTTCCGTTTAGCCTCGTCGATGGCATTCATCATCGTCGGGTAGGTGGAGAAAACAATTCTTGCCGTCTCCGGATTATCTTTGCTGTCCAGCATGTTGCACAGTGTCATATCGGGCAAATACTGGCTGAAGCTGTTTTTGGCTTGACGAACAAGCGTTGTACGATCAGCAAGAAACAACACATTCTTCACCCAGTTATGTCGGCTCAGCACATCAACAATAGCACTCGCGGTACGTGTTTTACCGCTGCCTGTCGCCATGACAAGCAAAGCGGTCCTCTGCCCTTTGTTTAATGCATCACAAACCGATAGGACAGCTTCATGCTGATACAGGCGATTTACAATGGAATTATTGATTTGCACATCCTGTAACGGCTTACGGATCGAGCGCCGGTTCACGAGCAGCTGCAGCTCATCCTGACTGGCAAACCCGGATACTTGCCGGCTAGCATAGTGAAGATCATCCCAGAAGTTCGTTACAAATCCATTCGTATAATAAATCAGCGGACGCTGTCCATACCGTTGCTCCAAACAATCCGCATAGAGCTTCGCTTGCTGCTTGCCCACATTGGGATCAACGCTAGTCCGTTTCGCTTCCACAACGGCAAGCGGCTTCCCGTTCTCGCCGAATAATACGTAGTCGACATAACCGATCCCTTGGCCGTTTGGCATACCTTGTACTTCAAACTCTTCCAGCACATTTTTCTGGAATGTCCATCTGGCAAGCTTCAGTTCGAGATCAATATAACGTTTGCGGGTCTCGTATTCACTGATTTGATCCGGCACAAAGTCATACTCCTGGGTATTCTGTGCCTTGCGTTCAGTCAGCAGCTTCCGAAGCTCTTTATTTTCTTTGACCAGATCTTCCAGCTTACGGTCCCTTGAACCTAAGCGGTCGTATAAATCCTGCAGCTCCTGAGGTCTGACTTTCTCTTGATGTTTGTTCTCTTCCAATAATAGTTGTTCATCAAAGCTTCTTGCGATATACTCGACCGAATAGCAATAATCGATCCAGCTGATGAAGTTAAACAGGTTGCGAAGGGACAGTATCGCCTCGCCTCGGCTGATCGTCGCATTAGAATGCACGGCGACATTTCCTAGTTTCGTAATATATTTCAACTGTGGTAGCATGGCCTGGTCGATTACGCGGAGAAAAGTTACATCATGAATCAAGCTTGAAAGGTTGTCTTGATAAGGGACCCTCAAGTCGCTATCGTAGGTAAATAGCCATTTGACAGCAAGCTCCAAAGCCCTACGGCTGAGAATAGCGCTGGTCGCAGGACTGACGACCAACGCTTTCTCCGCCTCAATACAAGCGCCGGAAAAGCTGGCATAAGTTTTATTTGCACTGAGAAATCCAAAATTCGATAGCTGCACATCACCCATCTAGACCGTTACACCATCCTTCACTGTCAATTCGCCCTTAAAGGCTTTTTGAAGAAGTGCTTGGAAGTTGGATTCTAGTTGTTGGAGTTGGATCAAATTAGTTTCGCGATTCTTATTTATTGCTTTAATTATTGAAAGAAATTTTTCTTGAATAGCGATAGGTGGACAAATTACTTTGAATTTTTTTATTTGTTGAAAGTTAAATGCTTCTCTAGTACCGCCTACATTAAAGGACATAATATATCTTTGATAATTTGGATGAGATATCATATATTCACAAAACCTTGGAATCAATATTGAATCTTTCAATCTTATGATACAAACATGCTGATTTACATTAGCAAAGTCAGAATCACCTTCATAGACAGCTACTCTACCTATTGAAGCTCCTGTAATATTAAGTAACACATCGTTATGTTTAACCCAAGTCCGCTTCATCCTATTATGGGTATCTTCATCTATATACACGATGTCATCTAGCGTTAGTCTATTCATTAATATATTCTGGCTTCTAATAAAAGGGATACCTTTTTCTTTATATGCTTGTGATCCTCCTAACGGAGTCGAGCCACTTGATACCAAGGTTGATAACTCACCAATCGAAGCTTCATTCCAACCTTTGTTGTTACTAGATGGATCTCCAAACATATCTATAAAAACGGCTTGCACTAATTCGTCAAGTTTAGCTATTGCTACTTTGCGTCTTTCAATTAGAGTTTGGGCTTTGTCTAATATAATCCCTATTTGTTTTTGCTCTTCGATATCTACTAATGGTATTACTGTATCTTCGATATCCTTTTTTGTGATTTGAAGAAAGGTTGCTCCTTTACCCATATTAAGAAAATGTTGTTTTTGGGACAGAAGCCAGTAATATAAATAAGAGGCACTTATTCTTTCTGTTACTCTGAATGCTGCTACACCACGTCCCAAAGCATATTCCTTGTCAGCCCAATTTAAATCCCCGATAGTAGCACGAATACACATAATTATATCGCCTGTTTTGGATAACTTGGAGCTTGCTGTTGTATATTTTTTAGGATTTGGATAATTATCGCCTAAGTCTGATGCACCGCCAATTAACGGAACCCCCAAACCCTCCTCGTTATAACTTTCCCCTGGAGGTGCTTGACCCATAATTATTTCAGTAACTTCGGAAAGTTTATAATACTTCATCACCCCAACAACGCCTCCAGTTCCTCGAGCCCTTCGACAATTTCATCCTCTAGCTGTTTGATCGAAGCGAGTATGACCTTCGGGTCCTCGTACTGAACTTCCTCATACTCTGTTTCCTTGTAGCGATTAATGCTGAGGTCGTAGGCATTGTTACGGATCTCATCTATCGGAACCAGGAACGATTTATCCGTGCGTTTACGCTCCAACTCAGCACCTTTATTACCAAATCGTTCAATGATGTCGGGGATATCATTCGCCTCAATAGGATTCCGCTTGTCATCAAGCGAATAACCGTCCGCCTTCATGTCATAGAACCAAACGTGATCTGTCCCGCCTGCGCCTGTCTTGGTGAAGATCATAATAGCTGTCGACACCCCAGCATACGGCTTGAATACCCCGCTTGGCATCGAAATAATAGCTTCCAGCTTGTGATTCTCAACAATTTCCTTACGAATGTCTTTATGGGCTGTACTGTTACCGAATAGGACACCGTCCGGCACGATGGAAGCGCAGCGTCCCCCAACTTTGAGCATACGCAAGAACAGAGCGAGGAATAGCAACTCCGTCTTCTTCGTGCGAGTCACACGCAATAGATCCGCTGCTACCGCATCCGCATCAAGCGACCCTTTAAACGGTGGATTGGCTAAGATTAGTGTATATTTGTCCTGGTCGGTATTGTTTTCATTCAAGGAATCGCGGTATTCGATATTCGGGTTATCTACTCCATGAAGCAGCATATTCATGGCACCGATACGAAGCATCGTACGGTCCATATCGAAACCGTAAAACATATGATTGTTGAAGTGCTCCTTCAACCCCTGAACTAGGAAAAGATCGGCATGATGGTTACGCAAATATTCTCCCGCGGCAACGAGAAATCCCGCCGAACCAGCAGCCGGGTCACAAATAATATCTTCAGGCGTCGGTTTCATCAAAGCAACCATCATTTCGATAATGTGTCTCGGAGTCCGGAACTGTCCGTTCGTTCCAGCTGTAGCTACCTTGGATAGCAGATACTCATACAAATCCCCGTTAGTATCTCTATCCTTCATGTCAATCGTATCGATGCCTTCGACAATGCGTACAAGCATATTCGGAGTCGGGATCATAAAGATGGCATCACCCATGTATTTGGCATAGGCTGAATCCTTATCTCCGTGAAGCGTCTTGATGAAAGGAAACACTTCGTTCGAGACAACATCATACATCCGCTGAGGATCGAACAATTTAAATTGACTCCAGCGCAAGTGTTGCTTGTCACTTGGAAATAATCCGGTAAAAGGTAACGACAGCAGCACGGATTCATTTTCCTTACGCGTTTCCGCTTCGTCCAGTCCTTTAATGAACAACAAATATGTAAACTGTTCGATCACACTTAATGGGTTAGTGATTCCGCCGGTCCAAAATGTCTCCCAAATCCGGTCTACTTTTTGCCTTAATTCACCTGTAATCATAACGATCTCCTCTGCATGTAGATTCTTGTCTAATTATACTACGGACTGTCCTAATATGACATGTTTCTGCAAACTAACAAAATACAAACCAGCTTCCTTCACTTGATAACCGAATGTCTCCGACCAGTCTTTAGCATAAGCCTGCACTTGTGGCGCATAAAACCGGACAAACTGCTCCAATTTGTTCTCATCCAATTGATCCGTTTTGAAGTCGACGATCACCCAGCCATCTTCTTCCTCAAATGCAAAATCTATTACTCCCTTTACCAAGAGATCGCCGCCATTTTCTGTCTGGTGTTTTAATACCCCGGCGGCTGTTTCAGACAACAATTGCTCTGTTGCGAGAAAAGGTGTTGTCTCCCCATTGCCTCGAATCATCATTATCGGGATTTCAAACAATCGCCGCTTCGCTCGCAGACTGCGTTGCCAGAGTTCACTGTCTAGAACTTCTCGGAGAATAGGCAGAGCATCCCCCGCGTCCTTCTCTGCAACCTCTTCGACCTGGCAGAGGTATTGAACATACTCAGGCAATTCGCTCATCGGAAGACCTTTTCCAACTGCTTCAAGCCCCTTATGGATCACGCTGCCGAAAGATTGGCCCCTCCCAGTGGCTGACCATTCCGGCGTGTCGCTTATGCTCTTCGTCAGCCCGGTAACGGTTGATTCGGCATAAGTCGGTTGGCGCAGTTGATGGAACACCTGCTCTCTCTGGGCCAAGTAAGCACCTAGATCAATGGATGAGGCTTCGGACCCGGATAAACCAGATGAAGTTGTCCCAATTACAATATCTCCGTCAAGTTCCCGATCATACTCATCTGTTTGAACATCCGATTCCGGAACATCCAACTCCCGGATTAGCTCCATCCCATCCATGAGTGAACTCCACGGGCACTTGGCAGGTTGTTCGGGGTAGAGACTGACGACTAGCATTTGCTTGGCCCGCGTCGCCGCGACGTAAAGAAGCCGATCCCGCTCCGCATGCATGAATGCTCGCTCCCGCACGCTCATCGCTTCCCAGCCAACCGGCTGGGCAATCGTTTCCTTCTGGAACCCTTTCGATTGTTGGATCAGGAAATAGCCCGCGGCCTCAGCCTCCGAACGATCAACAAACTGGTCGGCGTCATGATCCTTCTCCCCGCAAGGACAAGCGAGAAACACGATAGGCGCTTCAAGCCCTTTTGCCTTATGCACGTTCATGATCCGTACCGCTTGCCCTTTGCCTGTGTAAAGACTGGCGGTTTCCATACCTTGGCTCTCCCGAATGGCCGAAATCGCATGCGCCAGTTCATGCCAATCCGATGCGAGCATGGCGTCACGCTGCAATCGCTCCAACATCTTAAGCAGTGTTCCAGACCGATTTGCTCCAGCTTCTTGCACCGTGGAATAAGGCAAAAGACCGGTATCCTCCAGAATGCAGTACAAGGCTGACCATGCAGGCAATTCTTTCACCCAGCTGGCATATTCCCGCAGTTTCCGGCATGCAGCGACAACTCGATTATCCTGTTCTGCTGACTCCTCTGGCAGCCGGTAGATCGACCACGCATTCCCTTGAACACGATACGCCATCAGCTCCTTGTCGCTAATCCCGAATAGAGGTCCGCGCAAGACGCTCAGCATCGCCACCTGATCGGATGGATCGGCCAGGTAGAGGGCCAATTGTCCCAGCGTATGAAGCTCGGGGTATAGAGCGGAGCTTCCGACAGTTTCCGCAGCAACGCCCCGCTTCTCCAATTCTTCTGCGTAGAGATGCAAATAATGCCTCGTTCTTGTCAATATAAGAAAATCGCTGGGCTGCGCCTCTCTGAGCACCCAAGATGAACCGTTGCGCTCCTGAACCTGCAAATTTCCGTCGCGGCAAGCCCACGCGATGGTTGCGGCAATACGCTGTGCGTCAACCGCCGCTACTTCATCCTTGCCTCCGGGAATTTTCGGGTAAGTGAGTGCATAAACCCCGTGACCCGCGCGCTTATTCCCCTTTGGATTCGGTATATTCGTTTCCATCCGGACATACGCCGCTTGAACATCGGTTTCCCGGACGGGAAGCTTGCCGACAAATTGCCCGTTCACAAAATCGCCGATCGCATCGACGGATCGGAAATTGCTGGTCAAGTGAAGCACATCTCCACATGCTTGAATCCGCGATTTAACCTCGTTATAAATGGAAATATCCGCGCGGCGGAAACGATAGATGGACTGTTTCGGGTCTCCCACGAGGAACAAGGAGCCGGGCTTTGGCGTAAGCTTCCGCCAATTCCGTTCATTCGGATCATCGCCGGCTCCCGTTAAGAGAAACATCATTTCCGCTTGGACCGGGTCGGTGTCCTGAAATTCGTCGACCATAAGCCGTTGGTAGCGCCCGGCGAAAAACGCGCGAACCTCCGGGTAATCACGCAGCAGACGGCATGCATTCATCAGAAGATCCTGAAAGTTCAGCTTCCCTTCCTGCAATCGCCGTTCTCTGCAATACTCCAATGCAGGCAAGACAAATTGAATGACCTTCGGATACAGATATTCCCGCCACGATTGAAGAAAGGGAAACAGGAGCGTAATCTGCCAATCGTGAAATCGTTCGGAGATGGCTTTGGCTTGCTTCTTATCCGTCCATTTGTACTGCTTCACATCCAGTTTGAAGTCAAACATCTTCGCAAGTGTTAGCATCAACATATCGTCCTGCTCATCCGACAACCGCAGCATACGATTAGCAGTACGCAGTTTTGCCTGAAGATTATCCCACCCTTTTTCCGGTTCAACTGTCGGCAAAAACCTGCTGGCGTCTTCGATCATTGGAAGCAGGGAGAGCCGGATTAAGTTGAAATCAGGACGACAAACCGGTTCGCAAGGGATTTGGAGGTCCGTAAAAAGGGATACCCGATCATAGACATTCTTAAGAATGCTTACATCGATGTCCACCTCGGCAAAGGAGGCAAGGGCCTCACTATCTCCCTCCTGCAGCTGAATCAGATATTCGTCCCAGCATTGATCGTGGAACGCGCGATTCATTTCATCATCCATTTCTTCGAAAGAAGGGTCCAATCCGGCCTCAATCGGACGCTCCCGAAGCATGGAGGAACAGAACGCATGGATCGTTCCAATGAAGATTTGGTCCAGATTGGCCAAAGCTTCTTCCATTCGTTCTCTAGTTTCGCCTTCAACATCAGCCGCTTTCCGCTCCAAAGCAATACGGAAACGCTCCTTCATCTCATCCGCCGCTTTATTCGTAAAGGTGATCGCCGCAATATGCTCCATCTTAGCCGTTCCTGTCTCGATGAGCGCCAGCAATCTGCCGACCAAGCTGGTTGTCTTGCCCGAGCCTGCACCGGCTTCTACCAGAAAGGTCGTGTTCAGCTCCTCCAATATCCTCTTTCTAGCTTGTTGATCGGATGGTTCATTCAATGTTCTCCACCTCCAGCAGCGTGTGCAACAGCTCCGAATTTGCTTCATCCTTTCGCTTATGGACCATCATCTCTGCGTGCTCTCCGCATACAGCCGCATAGTCGCAATATCGGCAGACCGCAGGATTTGAAGCGGGAATAAACAATCCCTGTTCCATCGACGAAAGGATTCCTCGGATCACCGCGGTGACTCGATTCCGTTCGGTTTGCGGGCGTGCAATCACTTGCCCGTGCCCCCGTTCGCTTGGAAATACGTAAGACGCTTCAAGCACTTTTGCATCTGAATCCACACCCGTTTGCCGCATCCATAGCTCCGTCCCCATTGCGTAAAGCGCGTGTTGCAGCTGCGTACCGCCTGCGAACATGCCATTTTCCTTGTAAGGCCGAGGACTGCCGGTCTTATAGTCGATAATCCGATATTGATGCGGCGCAACTTGATCGATCCGGTCGACGATCCCGCGCAGCGTAATCGCCATGTCCTCGCCAAGCTCAAGGTGCAACGGCTGGCCGTCCACGATGAGCTCTTGTTCGAAAAACCGGGGAGCCGTCTTAGCCTGCAATTCCATGCGATAGAACACGTCCACATCCCGGAGCATCGCTTGCCGTTCCCTCTCAAACACATGAGGGCTCGGTGCCGGAATCCGCTCGGCATACAAGAGAATCGTCTCCTCCGCAATACGAAGCAAACGGGCATGATCGTGTGTAATAGGCATGACTTTACTTGCGTTGACTTCCGTCATATAACGACGATAAACCTCGTGCAGCAGCGAGCCTCTTTCATTCGGCTTCAGCCAGGAGGTACGGTCAAAAGTCACCTGATCTTTCACGCGAATCCTGAGCACATATTGGAAAAAGTACCGCATCGGACATTCCGCGTACTTCTCCAATTGACTTGCGCTAAGCGTCCGTTCGTCCCGGTCTTTCCAATAATCAGTCCATTCATCCCCCGCTATATATCCGTCATGCTCCGTCACTTGCGAGCTGCCACGCGCCTCGAGTGCAAGTCTGCCTTGACGAAGCGACGGATAGACCGATTCGATGAAGGATTGCCGGTCCCTCATAAGGTTTACATTCGCATGGATTTGTCGGAAGACATAATGAGAGCCGTCCAATGGCAGTCCATTTAGCTCAGTAGAGGATGGCTGCTCTACATCCAAATACCCGACAGGTTCGCCTAAGCTTCGGTGCAACATCTCATAGTCCGCATTCGTTTTTCCGGATACTTTTCGGAATACCTGTAGAAGTTGAAAAGCCGGGCTTGCTGTCGCTCCTTCCGCCAAGTCATACGACGAGAAGCTAAATGTGATATTGCCGCTTATCATCCCAAGCCGACCATCACGAAGGCGTTGCCGATCTCTTTGTCTCTGCACGGCTGTTTGAAGCCCGGCATCGATCCGTCTGCACTCTTCATCGAGAAGCATGGGATTTTGCCTGATATTCCCGGACCACGACTGTTCATCCATCCCGAGAAGAAACGTATGTTTTCTCCCGCTGATCCCCCCGTTCGCCAAACTCGATATGTACAGGAATCCGGGCTTGGGTAACCGTTGCACCCCGACTCGAAGTTCCTGCAGCATGTCTCGGGCATACAAGAACATTTGCTGAAACGGCATCGAGTCCGGAACAGGACATTCCTGCAGTTCTTTAGCGATACCTTTCATTTCTTGCAGGACGATCGCATCCTCTTCCGTTCCGCATACACCAAATCGATCCAAGATGTTAACGAGCCATCCCCAGATTCCCTTAGGAGATGAGAGCGCCGCTTCGTCTGGAAACAATTCTCCCAGGAGGTTTGTCAGATGCTTCTTGATGTCGTCATCCCGCTGTTGTTGTTCCGTCCGCTCCCGTTCTTCGGGTCTTTCATCTGCATCCCCTTGGAACCGAACATGCCCCGACCCCAGCAACTTGATATACCGTTCTTTCCCCCAGCCGATTCCGCTTTTCTCCAGGGCTCGAATACAATCCGCATTCGTTATTCCTTGGTCACGATCGGAGAACGTGATCAATTGCTGCTGCAGCATCAATACGAGCTGCCGCACCTGATAACCGGACTCCAACCAGTTCAGCAGAAAATGTGCGGCTCTTCCCATTCCGGATGTAATCGCAGGCAGCCCGTCTGCATAGGAACAGGGAATACCGAAAGAAGCACACATAGTCGAAATAACCAACGCATATTCTTCATCCGGTACGATCATCTCCACTTCATCCAATGGCATCCGGCCCTGAATAATGCGTCTCAATGCTTCGCGAACCTCCGCCAGCCTTCCGGTCGCATGATAGAACTGAACCTTTCCGAACGGCATTGTGGATTGGACGTCAGTGAAGGAAGAAACCGCTATAATCCTCGTCATCCGTCCGTTTGACAACCGCTCCAGCATTCGAGCGGAAACCGGTGAAAGCGGCATAGGGTCTGGCAGAATAAGCTCCACGTTTTCCGGCAATTGGGTTGGTATATGCGACAAAAGGCCGGGGAAATCGATCCAGCTCCGCTGATTCAGAAAGCGCTCATACGCTGACAGCACCTTTCTGACATAGCTGCCTTTTTGCTGGCTCATAAAGTGGTCGTCTCGAAGCTCCCCCGCACTCACTCCGGCACGGCGCAGATCCATAATGGCTTGGTGAACATGCATGGCAATACCAGGCTTTACTTGATCCACCGCGATGTAGGAATCCGGCTTGGAAGCCATTTGTTCCATGACATGATGGATAATCCAAAAGGACCGCTGTTCCCCGATTAAAGTCAGCCCTTGTTGATACAGGGAGAACTGAACCTGACTTCTTACAAAGGATTGAACCGTTTGGACCTCCACATTCATAACCGGCCCTAATTCCCGGCATATTCGCATCAACCAGGACTGTCCTTCGATGTAGGAAGGAGCAATAACAATTTTGCGGCGAAATGGCTCTCTACGGATTGCATCATATAAACGTTCTAGAAACGTGCCTACTATTTTCAAAAGGGATACCTTCCTTTCGTCTATCGTTCAACAACAGCAACTTACTGCCCATACAACTGTCCCCAACGCTGTAGCTGTTCCTTAAACTTTTCCCGGACAGATGCAGGCTCTAAAATCTCCGCTGAAGGTCCGTACTGAACCACCCAATTCATAAACTCCCGCTCGTGGTTGACGGTGACCTCGAATAATAAGCTGCCGTCCGGCAGATCGGTCATCTTCGGTCTCACGAACAATTCTTCTTCCTTCACATAGCGGGCGACATCCGGATGGAATTTAATCTTAAAAGTGATTAAAGAATCCCCGCGTTCAATCGACCAGGTATGCTTCATATACTGAGCAATGTTAAAATCACCCTTGTCGAATCGATTACTTGTCAACTCTACATGGCGGAAACGGCTTATACGAAACGTGCGAATGTCCTGCTTGGAATGACAATAGCCGATCAAGTAAAACCGTTGATCCCGCGGGACCAAATAGTACGGATCAATTTGGCGCTCCGTCAATTCATTCCGGCTCTGGGTATGGTAAACAGCCCTGATCGTCTTACTGGCGATAATCGCTTCCATGATGGGCAGCAAGAAGTTGGCACTGTTCTCCCGATAAGCCGGGGTGCCCATTTGGATCATGTCTGCGACATTTTCCAGTGTATCGTACCGCTTCCGGGTTTCTTTCACATGGGTAGCCATCACCTTGTCGTAGGCGGATTCAAAGCCTGGAGGCAATTTGCTGGTGTCCAACACGGAGGGCAGGACAGAGAACACCAACGCTTCCTGCTCCGTGAAATTCAGCGGGTACATGGCGAAATTACCGACAAAACGGTACCCTTTTCCGTAACCCTCGTTTGTAATCGGTGCGATCAAGTCCAAAATCCGCATGTCCCTATAAATCGTACGATCCGTTGTCTCGCATTTGTCCGCCAGCTCCTTGGCCGAAATCCCCGGATTGGATTGAATGGCGAGAAGTATTTTAAAGAGCCGAATCACTTTATCCGTCATGCTATATCTCCTATCGTGGCATATAGAATGTAAATCCTTATCATCATTGGGATTCTACGCTTTACCTGGTTCTTCCTGCCTATAAAGAGAAAACGAAACGTTCTCTGTCGTTTTGATGATGTACACTTCCTCTAGACCCGGCGTAAGTTCAACAATTGCCGTATCCTTAACGACAAATCGCACCATGCCGCAAACATGATGCTCAAACCTATCATAAATCCGGCCGGCGCTGCGGCATCCTTTCGGTACGGTATGCGGACTGTTGGCGACATAACCGATTTTGCCCAATGGGATCATATCCACCTTTATCGCTTCATGGTCATGCGGATTATCCGGGTCTTTGATCAAGTGAACGACCTGACCCGGCTTTAGAAATGCTGCTCCGTAGTAATGCTGCGTGCCTGTGACGGCGATATAGATCGGTTGATCCACTGTACTCACTCCCGCATGTCTTTCCTTCATTATGACGGATCGCAACGACCATAGATTGTCAGCGAATATATGTTCTGCGCACAAAAAAAGCACTGCGGCATCTCAACTTGAGATCGCAGTGCTGCATTCATTTTAGAAAATGGGCAAACTGATCCGGCGCATTCCGAATGTCTTGTGCCAACTTCTCGTATTCCGCGGATAATTTGACCGAACGAACTCTTTTGGCGTCTTGATCGCGCGGCTCAATGAATCCTTCTTCTCTCCAATGACTTACCTTTTCCCTTATTGAACGGTCCGACAAACGCAGCAGGTCCCTCATTTCGCTTGTCGTTAGGGTATCTTGTTTAAAGGTTAATTGAGCAAACACCATTCTTTGCTGGGGATCTAACTTGCGAATCAGATCCGGTTCGATTTTCGTCATTTGAGCAGATTTCTCCGTTACGATGGCAGCGGCTTCTTGAAAAACCTCCGCCAAACCATCGATAAAGAATTCCAGCCAAGGCGTCAAATCAGCTTCATTCCGCCCAAAATAATAATTGTGATGGAGACCCAACTGGAGTCGGCGATAATATTCAGCCAAGTTGCGGTCATAGAAATTCTCGAGTACAAATAACCCCTTTAAGCCATATCCGCCGCGTCGTAAAAGATATGTCGTGATCATCCGAGCCGTTCGGCCATTCCCGTCCAAATACGGATGAATCGTTAGGAACTGCCACATGAATATGCCAGCCTTGATAGGAACCGGAACCGAATAGGTTTCCGGCGAGTTCACCCAGGCAACCAAATCCTCCATTAATATCGGGACATCTTTCCATTCCGGCGGCAAATAAAAACCGGAGGCATTGCGGCTGCCTACTTGATTCTGTTCTTCGCGATACTCGCTAACACGCGGTCTTCGTCCGTGCGATATTCGGATAATGGCATGCAGCTTTTTAATAAATTCCTCTGTGACCGGGAGCTGTCTTTTTTCGGCTTCATCCAGGTATTCCAAAGCTTTCATTAAGTTATAAACTTCCTGCTCTTCATTGTCATTGCTGGTTTGGTACAAGACTTTTCGCTTCGTCGCCTCGTCAAGCGTGTTTCCTTCAATTTTCGTTGAAAGAATGACTGTCTTTTCCATGGATTCTTTCTTAAGCATATCCAGAATAGATGCGGGCAATGGAAGCAAATCCACCACAACACTGGCGCGTTGTATATCCATTAGTCTGCGGGCTATGGTGTCCGTTATTGAATATTTGGGTGTAAACATAACATCACCTTCCTCAATAACATTATACCATTGCCGCTATTTTGCCGCAAAGTATTTTTGTTTCATTGCATTTTCTTCGTATATTTTAATTTCTACAATGACATCCGGTACAACGCTTTATTCTCCAGCCCTCGGACCGGCTGTGTCCACAACTCCTTGTCCGAAGTGGCGCTTAGTGCGTCCTCCGCCATCTGGAGTTTGGCATCCAGTGCGTCAATATAGTGCAATGCTACCGCTTCTGCCGTTTGCGGCTGCACCGGGCTTCCCCATTCCCCAAGGTTATGGTGCGAGAGAATAAGGTGCTGCAATCCGATCACTTGTTGCGAATCGAGTGGAAGTTCCAGCCGCAAAGCCGCTTCTGTGATCCAACCAGCCGCCATGGCAATATGACCGATCAACTTACCCTGGGTGCTGTAATCTATCACGACCCCAAGCTGAGCGATCATTTCCTCTGGCTTCGCGATATCATGCAGGATAATCCCGGCTTTGATCATGTCCGCATTTAGAAATGGCCTCTGCTTGCAAAGGAACTCGCCGATCTCCAGCATACGAACGATATGATAGGCCAAGCCTGCGAAGTAAGCATGATGGTGCATTTTGGCCGCCGGATAATGAGCTAATTTCTCTCTCACCTTATCGACGCAAAAGCTTACTATATCGCGAATCGCCGGATCCGAAATACTCTCGATGACTCTGCTTATGACCTCTAATAATTCCGCAGATCCAATTGGTGCAGCTCGAATAAAATCGGTTAGGGACACACCGTCTTCGTCCCTTATATTGCGAATCCGGATGATCTTAACCTGCGGTTTTTCCCGATATAACTGAACGATTCCTTGAACCTTGACAAGCGCCATCGGAGAAAAATTGTCTCTTTCCGTTTCCTCCACATCCCAATACTTGGCGGGTAACTGTCCGCTGGCATCACACAGCACCAAATCGAAGTAATCCTTTGCCGGCGATGTGTTGGTCTGCTTCAGCTCCAGCTCTTTCAGCAAATAGAAGCCGACGAATTCATCGTTCGTACTCAGATCTTTAATCAAAGTCATTCTTTTCACCCCCATCTACAACTCCAAAAACTCTGCCTCTGCCTCAGTGATCTAGTATATTTTTATTTTATAATTAAGTCATGACAACTTTTTGTCAGCGAATATATGTTCTGCACAAAAAAAACGACCAGATCTAATCCGGTCGCGTAGAATTCCTTATTCACATTGGGAGAAATGTAAAATTCAAGATTTAATCATCTTCGGTTAGTAGTAATTCCCTTTTACAAACATCACACTGGACCTTGATAACCAATCCTAGACTTGTTGGTATAAATATGTACGCAAACTTTGCTCCCGTTACATCTTTGGGTTCACATTTATCCCAATTATTAATTTTGTTTTCCATAGATTTGCTAATTTCAAACTTCATATGATTCTCCATAATCAATGTAACTGATCCTTGATCTTATGCACCCATTTTGGAAGAGATTCGGCCTGATATTTTAAAATACTATGTTCAGCTTGCATAACGATTTTACCGGAAACTTCGCTATTATCAATCACAATCAAATGATCAATGAGATGGATATGAGTTAGCAGATTTTGCATGGATGTGGTTTGTCTCCGAATGATGTCTTCAGTCGGTATATGATGTCCGCCGTTTCGAACTCTGGCGGCAACACGTTCGATATTGAGCCGAACATCATTTAGACCCACATAAAACATCGTCACTTCAAAGCCGTTCGCCTTGGCTTCCCGTATCAGTCGTATCGCATTACCGCCGGCCAAAGTCGTTTCTACAGAAAAATCGCGTTTATGATGGATACAATCTCTCGCAAGTTTAATCGCTTCTTTGCCTGCGGATACTTTGCGGCGATCCGGATGGTCAGAATCAATGCCGCGAGCTAAAGCGTCGGGATCTATATTGACACTGATACCAAGCCTGTCCACTATCAAATTGCGAATGGTGCTTTTGCCGCTGCCGTTATTGCCGGCGAATACAACCATCACTGTGGAGTACTCATTCATGATGAACCCCAGGATTGTCGATTGGCTCGATCACACCGTTTGCATATTCTTTGACAATCTGGCCTTTTTCCGTTTGATAGACAATATAAGTTCCGTTCGCTTTTGCATCCAGTTTCGCGCGATCGCCCGTAAGTTTGATCAGTTTTTGCAAATCTTGAATACGGTCCATCATAGGTCACCATCCAACCCGACTTAATCTTGCCATTATTATAACATACTCGTTTCAGATCAAAATTACAGGCCTCGCATACCAGTTTGTCCACCCACTCACAAAAATCAAGCTATGCTCAAACCGCGTTACTTCTTATTCCCATAAAGTTCAAAAACGAATCTTCCCCAGCTCCTCCCGGAAAGCCGGTCTTCGCGGAAATTTGGTTAACAATTTTTGTGTGACGGTGAACGCTTCTTTCCGTCCGCCAACCTGTTGAAGCATTCGAATGATCCGGCAAACATCGGCGTAATCTCGCCTGTCTCTGGATTGATCCGCCCGGAATTCGATATATGCCACGAAAAGCGCCTTCACCTCCTCCGGGTAATGCGGAAGCAATTGCTCATAGAACGATTCAATTCGGTAAGGTGCCTTGCGGACATGTTCCAAAAGCCGTGCGTACATCTCCTCTTCCACCAGAATTTGGGTATACGTATGCTCTCCCCTCGGGCTCTGCTCTAATTGATCTAACATATCTTGCAAATACAAAGTCCATTCTCCCTCATCGGAAAATGTATCCTTCACAGAGCGATAATACGCATACTCTCCGTTCACAATCAGCTCCATCCCGAGTTTCCGCTGCTGTTCGACTTGTCCTGTGCGATGGTATGCCTCATACCGATATTTCTTCCAGCGATAGACGAGCCCCGGCAGCCTCTGATCTTGGGCTTCCCCGGCCTCCGCCAATCGGATCGCTTCCTCGGCATCGCCTTGCTCAAGCGCCGCTCGAATCGCAATCTCCCGAATTTCCGGGAAATGCAGATGTTTATACAAATAAGCTTTCGCCTGTTCTTCACCTGAACGTTCCAAAATTTGACCATATCGGAGCACAGTTACCCGCTCGTCTGTGTACTCCCGCGACCAATTGCTTCCGGACGTATGACCCAGGAGCGAATCCGCCGCATCATCCCATTGATGTTGCATCTGTTCCGACTCGATCAGCGCGCCCGCCGCCTCGAGGAGCGCGAGCTGCCAATCCGACCACCCGTCGTAATAAGGCTGGTGTGTCTCCTCCAACAACCGGCGGAAAATCTTCAAGCGTTCTTCCGCCGGAATATGATGGTGATCCTGAACCAGCTTGAAGATCGATTCCAGACAGCTTTCGATCACGATCCCGACTCCACCGTCCGAATCGTCGGCGGACTGCAATAATTCAATCATCTCTTCGATGATGCAAAACAGAATCGCCAGCCCGTGCAACCATTCCTCTTCATCGAAGGCGGAGAGAGCCTTTTCAGCGACGATCTCCGCACCTTCCACCGCGCGGCTTACGTTCCGCCAAGACACAAAACCATGATCATCCGAATATGTGTCAATGTAGGATCGAATCAACCGTCGGCAGGCGTCCAACTCCTGATCCGCGCCCCTTTTCGACAAGTGGAGTCTGATGCGCTCTTCCGCGGTATATGAATCCGATGCAATCGAGAGCAGCAATTCGATTAATTTCTCCTTGCTCTCTGCTTCCAACAGTTGCCGGAGAGACGGTTCCGGTGAAGATACCCCGTCTGCTTCTCTATTCTTAAGCTCGAGGAATACGGCGACTTGATGCTTGCATACCGGTCCAAAATCGTACGGACAATCGCATTCCGATTCCATTATGTTGTTCTCGTTGTCTAGCCTTACATAAACCTCATAATCCTCGTACCCGCGCACAACCGCAGTGTACTTTTCATCGGCAATGGACTTCAAGGAAATTACCCGTCCTTCGAACGCGTATTCCTTCCCTCTGTGTACAACTGCAGGATCTATGTATCTGGAAAAATCGGATAAATTCAAGAGGACCACCCCCTTTGGATGCTTCTTTCCATCTTGGAATTCCAATAGTCGATGAACACCTGATAAGATCGCACCGTGGTAAAGAAGGGAATATGTTGGTCTGCCGCAGCGTCGACATATTCATCTTTTAGAAATGGTGACAGCGACACAGGTCGTATATCGGTTGCCATTTGGAAAATAATCCTGCTCATTTGTTGCTTTTATGCTTAAGGATGTATGTTTTAGCCAAGTGGTTTAGATGGCCAACAGCAATTGAATTGGGATCACTCGGGTCATGCTTCTTCTGCATGGCACGTTCAAATTCATCCATCATCTTGGGACTGTAAAATATTTTGTGTAAACTCTCAAACCTAAATCTATTACAATGGAGATTAACGAAA
>NZ_JBHUMY010000022.1:0-7730 GCF_042685365.1 Paenibacillus thailandensis
ATTTGGTTTGTTTGGAGCAACGTGATTGTTGCCTCGGTGTTCAGTGAATGGAACCCGATCGAGAACCCCGGCCTTCTCCCATTGGTGCTGGTTATCTGTTGCATCCCTAAACCGGTGCTGGGCATTTTTGCAAACAAGTTATATCTGCATCAAGCAAAAAGGAAAATCATCGCCATTGTCCGAGACCCAAATAAGCATGAGTCACGGGAAGCAGAGATCGCAGCGGCAGGCGGAACGAATATGGTATTGCCTATTGCCGTATTAACGATACCTTATTTACTGGCATTGCTTGCAGGTCTGTTTTTCTTTTTCAAATACTATCTGACGTTTAATGACGCTCTTGAGAAGGCAACGGTAACGACCAAGACGGCGGTGACAAATGAAAGCCAAGCACCAGCGGCTCAGACAACCGCTCCTGCAAAGTGGGAGAGCACGGACAGGATTAATATTCTGTTATTGGGCGGCGATTCCCGGAAGAAAGACGAGATTCATTCTGCGGACAGCTTGATGATCGTTTCTATCGACCCTGCAACGAAAAAAATGAAATTGCTCTCCATTCTCCGTGATACATATGTAAATATTCCGGGTTATGGTGAGGATCGTATCAGCAGGGCAATTACAATGGGTGGTTCCAGTTTGGCAATGAAATCAGCAGAAGAATTGACGGGTATTCCAATCCAATATTATTTGTACATGGATATGCAGAGCTTTATCAGATTGATTGACTCAATTGGCGGCATTGACCTAGAAGTAGAGAAAAATATGAACTATGTCGATTCCAATGAAGACTCAATGTACGAAATCCATTTGAAAAAGGGCTATCAGCACTTGGACGGAATACAGGCATTACAGTACGTTCGATTCCGGCATGATGCAATGAGCGATTTCGCCCGTACGGAACGGCAACGAAAGTTTCTGAAAGCTGTCGTCATAGAGTTGCTTACTAGAACGAAAGTTACGGAGCTTCCAAAACTAATACTTTTTTTCGAGCCATATATCGAAACGAACATCAGCGACGATGATATGATAAAGCTGGGCAAGCTGGGCTTTGAGATCGACAGGGAAAGCATTGACAGCATTCAATTGCCGCCGATGGAACTCATACAAGAAAAATCAGTGAACGGAAATGCCGTACTTTACGTTGAACCTGAGCAGGTAAGGTCATACGTAAAAAGTATACTGAGCGATGATACCCGGGCTCAAAGCGATTAATATCAGTAGAGCAATATTGTTGATATCCGCATCAAAACTATCTATATCAACAGAATCGGTATGCGGCGGAGGGGGCGAACCTCTCCGCTTTATTAATGATGGCCGAAAGGCTGGTTTTTGTGCAGATTCTTTTGCCGCTACGTTACAAAACCCCTTTGTTTACAATATATAGAATATTGGTACGACAGACACTAAACATACATCAGTTAGCGTCATAGGCTTTTAGCTTATTTCATCGGAATTTATGCCCGTGTTACGTGGTGCTGAGCCGGAAAATCAACATTTTTCTGATTCCACTCCCAATTCACGCTAAAAAGTTATGATAAGAGACAGTTTTGGTTCCGAGTAGTATGACACAACATCACTCATGATACACCGAAGTCATTCTTTCGATAGGAGGAAACGAAAAAAATTGGGCGAATTATAATTATGAAAGAACTGGTATGGGGGATATCAACATGGAACAGTCCGAATTTACAGAGTGGATAGATTTGGCACTCGAACGATCACAACCCGTTATCTTAACTAATCATGAGGAAAAATTGGCTGATATTTTAATAAATAAGGCGTATGAGTTATCTGTTCAGCATAACAAAACGTTAGGCAAAGCCCTCGCCGCGGCATTCGATATCTTGGTATCTGCTGAATATTATAAAAGGGTTACTAACAGAGGCTGGTGTTATTGTCCGAACGGTGAGCCTAGCATTATTTTTCCATATACTAACACGTGCCCACGATGCATCTTGAATAAAGAGTTTCATTTTCATCCTGCCAATAAACCTCCTTCTGGTCAAATTGGTCAGGCAACATCTAGGCTTCTATGTGTGTTTCTTGATCGGTTATTCAACAGAGCTTCTAGGAGACTAAAAATCTTAAAGGGTTCTGAACCTGTTGATATGATCATTCAAGATCTTACAAGCAATGTTATTTTAATAGCAGAAGTAAAAGCGGCTCCTTTATTAACATTGCCGTTACTTGTAAAAAGCGAGAGAATGACCGCGGTTCAAGGTGATGCTATAATTGAATTAGTGCATTCGGGAGTAGATAACTCATCAGTTCATTCTTCAGAATTCAATATTATGTTACCAGTACAACGCGGTGAAAGTTGGAATTATGAACTTATTCCACTTGGTAAAATGGAGAATACTCCTGACTTGTGGGCATACGAACGATTACAAATGGCTTTGCAAACCGATAAGGATTTATTCAATCGATATTTTGATTTTTGGGAAAAAGCAATTGAAGCTTATCAATCAGCTTATATAACAGGTGATAGAACCAGTAGTATTTACTGGCTTACGAATGCTTGTGGTCAACCATCACCGAGACCGGAGAACTGGCCTTTACGTTCAAATGGAAGTGGATACGAGTCGGTATCTGATGCAAAGACTAGTGTTGGCATGGACAGAACAGATGATATCAAAAAAGGAATTTATCAGGTACTTAAATTGGGAGCTGAAAGCAAACCCGTAAATAGAAAGTACAATGTAAAGACCGCTCTCATATCAAACATTCATGCGGTTCGTCATTATGATGAATACTTGTTGTCATTACAAGATGTCGTGTGGACTTTGGATGAGAAAGGGACTGCTAAGAAGGTGGGTGACTTGCCGAATGAAAGGCCAATCTACAATTTATTCGATGGAATCATCTCGTTCACGAGAAATGTTGCAAGAGACGAGTGGATCAAAGACGTATTCAAGTTCTAAAGAATCAAATGAACCGCATGAAGTCTATAATCACATTGCCAGAAAAGTTAGCGATGTTGTTCAGAAGAGAATTGACACTTTGAAAATTGGACAAAAAATGCAAGATCTTCCCGAAGAACTTTGGCACGATAGTTTCAGATATTATGTTAAAGAAGATCCAAATCGTCGCGGTGGGCCAAACATGAGAATGATTAGGCTTGATCCAAACCGCCCTTCATTAACTGTTACTGGTTATATTTTCAATAAATTCGTTCATCCATATGAGAACAGATTCATTACTGTACGTGAGGCCGCCAGATTACAAGGGTTCCCTGATAATGTTAAATTTGAAGGGACATTAACGAGTACACAACAGCAAGTAGGCAACGCTGTGCCTATTCCTTTAGCCAAAGCGATTTTTGCACAAATTCTAACTTCAGCACAAAAACTTGGTTTTCATAAATCAAATCTATCTGGATTAAGTTTGTTTTGTGGTGCTGGAGGGATGGATATTGGAGCAGATCAAGCATCACTCGGTTCAAAATATAAAATCGATACCAAAGTAGCGATAGATATATGGGATGATGCTTGTAACACTCTAAGAAATTACTATCGAGATAAATCAAATGTTTTTAATATTGATATCACAAAAATTACTGATCCTATAAGCACTTGGAGGTTTTTGTCTGGCGAGAAAACCTGCCCAGACATCATCTTTGGCGGCCCCCCTTGTCAAGCTTTTAGTCAAGCGGGCAAACAAAAAGGCACAAGTGACCCACGAGGGCAACTGATATTTGAATTCTTAAGATTTGTTGAGGTCTTGAAACCTTCATTTTTTGTAATGGAGAATGTATCTAACCTAAAAGGGATTGTAAATGGAACTTTATACTCAGATATCATCAGAAAAATGGATGAAATTGGGTATAATGTTTCGGCAGAAGTATTATCAGCCGCTGATTTCGGTGCACCACAATTACGTAAAAGGATTATATTTATTGGTTGCAAGAAAGAGATCGGTAAAATTGAAATGCCTGCTCCATCTCATGCATCCGAACCAGATTTAATAATTCCACATCCATATAAAACGGTTGGAGAAGCATTTACTGGACTTCCAAAACTCCAAATGTGACCGTTCTTCACCTACCTTAGGAGACGAAGGCAACATCCTAACAGGATGCCTTTGTCTCCTTTATTATTTAATGTGGTTGTGAACTCGTAATGTCAAGGCCGGATTTAATTTGACCCTTTTTTCGATCCGCCAACCTTACTTACATCGAGCAGAAGGGGAAGGCTCCAACCGTAACGCTTTTGTCCACTGATAATATCTGTTTGTATGTGCAACTTGCGGCAAACCGGTTAGAAACAAGGATAAAGAATATTGTCAGTCGCAACCGAAACGATTTAATAACCGCATTTATTGCTATGAGCATCAACGAAAGAGTTCATGGGGGCATTTACCAGACGGCTTATGCCGTCTATTTTATTATAATAAAGTATCAATAAGGAATTTGCTAAATCGGGGAGATTGCTATGGCGGACAGAATAACCCCAGATGCACGAAGCAAAATTATGAGTGCAGTCCGGGCGACACACACCAAGCTCGAAGACAGAATTACCGCTGAACTGTGGAAACACGGCATCCGCTTTAGAAAAAATACTCTCGATCTTTTGGGCAAACCGGACATCGCCATTAAAAAATACAAAGTGGTGATCTTCATCGATTCCTGCTTCTGGCATTCTTGTGAACTGCATGGCCGTATTCCAAAGTCAAATGTTGATTACTGGGCTAAAAAATTAAGCAGTAATAAACAACGGGATATTGCAGTTACTTCGCACTACAATGATCATCACTGGAACATATTGCGGATTTGGGAGCATGAGATTAAATCCGATTTTTCAGGAACAATAGCCAGAATCATTGATTTCATTAACAAATCTAAGGCGATATGAGTTAACGGAACAAAATTAACCACGATGGTTCGAGGCTCAGTATTGGTGAAATACGTTGTCGATCACAGATGGTGAAGACTTAAGTAGATAATGGTCGAAGGGATGCAGGTTACGACCGTCTATTGGATGACATTAAAAACTGGTATAAACTGCGGTACCACTCACTACACCATCAGAAATATTTCTTATTCATCGTCAGAGAAGCCGAAAACCCAATAAACACGAGGTTTTTCATCCGCATCGAATACGAAAACACAAAAAAGAGACCTGGCACGGTCTCTTTTCTGATGGTATTGGTGGAGGCGAGGGGAGTCGAACCCCTGTCCGAAGATAACGCCACATAGGCTTCTACGGGTGTAGTCACAGTTTTGGTGTCACCAAGGAGGACGCCCCGTAACCGGCTTCTTCCAAGGTCAGCCTGATTATCTTCTTCCGTCGACCCCAGGCGGAGACCGATCGGCGTATCCCACTAAAGTTGAGCCCCTATCCCGCTACATGGGCGATAGAAGGTAGGAGCACGCTCACAGGTTATTAAGCTGCGAAAGCGTAGGTTTGTTGTGGTTTGCCATTTAATTGGCTTTAGCGTTGATGAAGCGGACGCGTCCCCGCTACCCGCAACCCATGCTCGAACTATCCCCGTCGAATCCAAAAACGCCCCCGTATCGGGCATAAACGGCCTAATCTTCTGTGGGCGACAGCCCGCATAAGCATCCGTTTAGCGCACAAAGAATCTTTAGGCACGCATGACGCCAGCTGCGCAAAAGAGCAGTTCGTCATGTCGCAGCGTCTGAGCATGAATCGTTGTATGCTGTGCTGCTTCTTTAGTATAACATGTTCCCGGCCGAAACGCCGCCGTAGGTTAATGGGAACAGTGGCCGTCGGTGGCACTCGTTCCAATGATGATTTTGCCAGCTACCGCGCTACTTTCTGCTTCTCTCGAAGCACACGCTGGATATCGCGCTGAGCATCACGCTTGGCGGCCGCTTCGCGCTTGTCGTATTGCTTCTTGCCTTTGCCAAGGCCAATCAGCAGCTTTGCGTATCCGTTGCGCACGTAAATCTTGAGCGGCACGATCGCGTACCCTTCCTGCTTCGATTGACCGAGCAGCTTATGAATCTGCTGTTTATGCAGCAGAAGCTTCCGAGGTCTCGTCGGATCGGAAGGATTGTGGCGGTTGCCCTGCTCGAACGGACTGATGTGCATGTTGTGAATATGGATTTCGCCGTTCCGGATCGTCGCGAAAGCATCGTTAATGTTCGCGCGGCCGCTCCGCAACGATTTAATTTCCGTTCCCGTCAGCACCATGCCCGCTTCATAGGTTTCTTCGATGAAGTAGTCATGGGAAGCTTTCTTGTTCTGGGCAAGCTGTTTCCCTTCAGCCTTCTTACCCATGCCAATCACCTCAATCCCTATCCAAATCAGGCTGCAGCCTGTTGTTCCGCACCATCGATAAACGATAGATGCAGCACCTTATATTGTAACGATTATACGGCCCAAAATCAAGCGTCTACCGCCCGCGATTCGAGCATTCTGAGCAAACGGGATATCGGCGAGAAGGTGCCCAAAACCCTTACTCTCGTCCGCAAAACGAAGCAGGCCGTACAGGACTCTCCCTTACCGCCTGATGCCAACATGATGCCGCCGACGTTCCGCTTATGCGAAACGAACTGGCGGCCTCAAACCAGCCTTCGCATCGCGGGAACGAAACCTACTCCCCCGAATAAAACAAAAACCGCATCGGCCCGAAGGCCGACGCGGTTTCTCGCGTATCGTATGATCGCTTCTTACAGCTTTACAACGTTCTCGGCTTGCGGTCCGCGGCTGCCTTCAACGATGTTGAATTCAACTTGTTGACCTTCGTCAAGCGTCTTGAAGCCGTCGCCTTGAATCGCACTGAAGTGAACGAATACGTCGTTGCCGCCTTCAACTTCGATGAAGCCGTAGCCTTTCTCTGCGTTAAACCATTTAACTGTACCTTGTTGCATTTGTGTTACCTCCAACCAAAAATAATATTAATATGCGTTTCTTCGTTCCATACAAGCAGAACAGAAACGACATCGCTCCTCCTCGTTCAAGGGCGGGGCCAAGCCGTCTTTCTTTCTTATATTTAAAACAAAAATTCACACATTGAAAAAGATTCATGCCGTCATGATACCCTTTTCAACAGGTGAATTTCGCGATTCATTTATCAAGGTGCATACAATTATCATGAGTGTACTATACCCACTTTTAAAAAGCAAGAAACTTGTTCCTCCCATGTTGTTCCTCGCCCTGAAGAAACCGTTCGGTTTAAAGACGGGAGCGGATGCGGGGCTTCGTAAATTCGTAAGCCTTACTCATGGATAAGGCCTAATGAAACCCCGCTCTACCGCGCCGATCTATTTCCGTTTCTTGCGGACAAAAGCGCTCATGGCGCCGTTTTTGGCCTTCTTCTTGCCGCCGTTTCGTTTCTTAGCTTTCCCCGATCCGGAGCTTCTATTCATATCCACGGCAAAAATCTCGCCGCCGGCCTTGCGTTTGCGCCTGCCCTCGCCGCCGATCGCGGGCACGCCGGTCTCGGCGAAGACTTGATCGTTCGCCGAGCCTCGCCCTTCAGCGCGGCCTTCCCTCGCGCCCGACGGCGCGTCATAACGTTCCTTGCGGCCGCGACGTCCGTTGCGCCCGCCGTTGTCTTCCTCGCTGCCGTCGTCATACCGGCCGATGCCGCGGATCGGCAGCCCCCACATGTCGGTGCGGACCGCGCCGCCGTTCTTCTTCCGGCCGCGGGCGGCGCGCTCATTGGCCGCTTCCAGCGTCTCGCCAGGCTCGAGCCACGGGTTGCCTGCGCCCGTGCCTGCGCCTGCGTCGACGCCGGCGCCCGCGTCCGCTCCACGCGGCGCT